>JAFPYA010000252.1 GCA_017412445.1 Clostridia bacterium | reverse complement strand
CGCGCGCTGATATACGGCGAGGGCTGGACGGGCGGCACCACCACGCTCAACTCGAATTTGCAGGCCAATCAGGCGAACATCGCCCAGATCGTACCCACCGAGGGCGCGATAGGCGGCATAGCCGTGTTTGACGACGCTATACGCGACGGCCTCAAGGGCAGCGTGTTCGATCCACTCGACAAGGGCTACATAAGCGGCAGCGTGAACAGCTACAACGCGCAGCGCATAATCCACGGCCTCACCGGCGGCGAACGCGGCGCAGGCGCGGGCTGGGGCGTGAACGACGCCATGGTCATTAACTACATGAGCTGCCACGACAACAACACGCTCTGGGACAAGCTGCTTTTGTCAAACCCCGGCGACAGCGAGGAGAACCGCCTGAAGATGAACCGCTTCGGCGCGAGCATCATAATGCTGGGCAAGGGCACGCCGTTCATGCTGGCGGGCGAGGAAATGCTCAGAACCAAGCAGGGCAACTCCAACAGCTATAACGCAAGCGACGAGATAAACAATATTGACTGGGACGCGCTCGTGCCCGGCAGCCCTGCGGCCGAAATGCGCGATTGGTACAAGGCGCTTATCGCGCTTCGCAAAAACAACTCCTTTATCACTAAGGCCGAGGTCAAGTGCGAGGTTATAATCGCAAACGCTATCGAAGTAAAGTGGTACGAGGGCGAGGAGATCGTGGCGCTGGCCGTAATAAACGGCTCGACAGGCCGCATAAACTACAATTTCCCGGCGGGCAGCTGGAGCGCGCTGCTTATGAACGAGACCTTCTATAGCGAAGGCGAAAAGCTGCTTACCGGCAACACGCCCGTAGCCGGCAGAACCGTGATGCTTCTTGTAAACGCCGACAGATAAACAAACACGACACAAACACTTTAAGGAGGTTCAACACATGAAAATCTACATCGCCGCGCCGCTGTTCTGCGAGGCCGAAAGAGCGTTCAACGAAAAGGTGGACGGAGTGCTCAGGTCTTTGGGTCACGAGACCTTCCTGCCCCAGAGGGAGGGCGGCGTAGTCAGCGACATGCCTCCCTTCATAAACGGCGAGCCCGTGCGCAAGTACCTTTTCAGGCTGGACTGCGAGCACCTCGACTGGTGCGACGCTGTGCTTTGCATACTGGACGGCCGCGTGCCGGACGAGGGCACCTGCTTTGAGCTGGGCTACTGCTTCGCCAAGGGCAAAAGATGCATCGCCTACAAGAGCGATGCGCGCTCGTTCATGGACGGCTACGACAACCTGATGCTGTGCGGAGCGCCCGAGGTGGTGCTCAAAAACGAGGCCGAGATACGCAGGTTCTTTACCGAGAACCGGTAAGCAGCGCACAGGCCATGACCGATAAAACAGACTGCGGCTTTTCGCCCCTTAGCGAAAAAGCGCTTGCCTATGCCATAAGCCAGAGCGCTGACGTGTCCCACGGCGAAGGGCACATTCGGCGCGTGATAAAAAACGCGATGGCGCTGGCTAGCAGCTATCCCGAGGCCGACAGGCAGCTGCTCTTTATCGCCGCTGCGCTGCACGACTGCGGGCAAAGGGAGCAAATCGAAAACAAAGGCCTGCATCACGCTTCGGTAGGCGCAGATAAGGCGCGCGCGTGGCTTCTGTCTCAGGGCTGCCGGCCGGATTTCGCCGATGGCGTTTCGCGCACGATTGCGGCGCACTCCTCACCTGAGCTTGCGGCAAAAGAAGGGCTTGAAGCTAAACTGCTATTTGACGCGGACAAGCTGGACATGGTCGGCGCCGTGGGGCTTTCGCGGGCGCTCATGTACGCGCTTGACGAAAACGAGCCGCTCTATTCCCCAAGCGGTGAAAGCTTTTATTCAGTTGCGCAAAGCGACCTTGAGTTTGTAAAGCGCAGCCTCTTCACCCCCGAGGCGCGGCGCATGGCCGATGACAGAATGAAAATAAGCGCAAGTTTTCTTCAAAGCCTAAAAACTGAAACAAACTGACCTTGCGGAGGTATATATGCTTTTTTACAACCAGACACAATACGAGGCACAGGACGGCGAAAAATGGATCGACGTGTGCTTAAGAAACGGCTTAAGTCAGGTGCTGGGCGTAAGCGTCGGCGGCCGCTCCATAGGGCTTGACAGCCCTGTCAAGGGCGACGCGACCGCGCTCACCTACCTTGACGAGGAAGGCCAGAGAATGTACGAAAGGTCGCTTCGCTTCCTTTTACTGATGGCCATGGAGGCTGTCATGCCCTTCACCCGCGTGCGCATAGAAAACACGCTGGGGCAGGGACTGCTCGTGACCATACAGGGTGTAAAGATAGGCGACGTGCTGCTGAATAAGATTGAGGGCGAAATGAAGCGCCTGGTAAGCGAAAAGCTCAAACTCGAGCTCAACGAGGTGCCGACCAAGGAGGCCATAGCCTACTTCGCCTCCCGCGAGCAATACGACAAGACTGAGCTGCTGGCCTTCCGCAAGAAGCCCACCATCCGCCTGTACGAGGCGGGCGGCATAAAGAACTACTTCTACGGTCCCATGGTCTACGACACCTCATACATAAGCGTGTTCAAGCTCACTCAGGTGGGGCCGGGCTTCCTTATGCACCTGCCCGACAGCAAAAACCCGTCTGTGCCCGCGCCCTACAAGCCCATGCCCAAGCTGCTGGACACCTTCGCCGAAAGCAACGCGTGGCTGAAGATACTGGACGTGCAGAACCTGGCGGATCTTAACAAGCTCACGCGCAGCGGCGAAATACGCGAATTCATACGCGTGAACGAGGCGCTTGTGGACATGAAAATCAACCGCATCGCCATGCAGATAGTGGACAAGGGCTCCCGCCTCGTGCTGATAGCGGGCCCCTCCTCGAGCGGCAAGACTACGTTCTGCAACCGCCTCGCAATAGCGCTCAGGGTGCTTGGCAAAAAGCCGGTCAAGCTGTCGCTGGACGACTACTATCTCGACCGCGACAAGGTGCCGCTCGACGAGGACGGCAAGCCCGACCTCGAGTGCGTGGAGGCGCTCGACACGGCGCTCATAAACAGGCAGCTCAAGCTTATACTCAGGGGAGAGGAGGTCGAAATGCCCACCTTCGACTTCGTTACCCAGAAGCGCTCGGACAAGACGCACAAAATCAAGGTGGCGACAGATGCGCCCATTCTTATAGAAGGCATACACGGCCTGAACGAAAAGCTGACAGGCAGCATTCCCGCCTCGGAAAAGTTCAAAATCTACATTAGCGCCCTGACCAACATCAACCTCGACGACCACAACCGCATACGCACCACCGACGCGAGGCTCATTCGCCGCCTCGTGCGCGACAGCTTCTTCCGCGGCACGCCCGTGGAGGAGACGCTATCGATGTGGCCAAGCGTAAGGCGCGGCGAGGACAGGTACATCTTCCCCTTCCAGGAGCAGGCGGACGCGATGATAAACTCCTCCCTCGTGTACGAGCTGGCGATAATGAAGAAATACATATTCGAGCAGCTGGTCAAAATCACGCCCGACAAGCCCATCTACTCTCAGGCGCGCAGGCTCGTCAAGTTTTTGAACTATGTGGACAGCGCGGACGTTGAGGACGAAATCCCGCTCAACTCCCTACTGCGCGAGTTTGTGGGCGGCAGCTGCTTTTACAGAAACGCCATCCCCAAGGAGGAAGAATGAGACGCCTCCTCAGCCTTGTGCTTGCGCTTATGCTTTTGGCAGCGGCAGTCGCAGAGGCGCCCGACAGCCCAAGGCAAATCGACCCGGACGCACTGGCTCAAAATGCGCTTGTGCTGATTGAAGCGCTGCTCATGTGCCCCTCCGCCGTAAGCTTTGAGGGCGAACCGCCCGCGGATCTTATGCGCGAGGCTGTGTGCGCCTACCGCTCCCTGAGCGAAAGTAATCAGACGGACGAGGAAATACTGCAATTAATATTTGCCCGCGCGAGCATCGAGGCCTATACCGAAGGTGCTCCCTCCCCCGCGCTCCTGCCTGTGACGGTTGAAATCGACTCCGCCCTGCCCACAGGCGCAGGCACGGTAAAGGTTTCCGTGACCGCGTACACACACAGCGAAGGCGAGCGCGAGTTTTACTGCATCGCGGACGTGTATCTTCTGCCGGACGAGGCAGGCGCGCTTTCCCGAGTGTGCGCGCTGTTTTTCCCGGATTGAGAGCGTGTTAAATGTCGGTTTAGGCTCTTGCAAAGCGCGCACCTCTATTGTATAATGATAAGTGCGCATCCTTGCCCTGAAGTAACCCGATCAGGGCCGTACAGTCCAAAAGGAGGTTTATTATGAACAAATACGAAGTAATGTACGTCATCGACACCGCGCTGGAAGACCAGTTGCGCTCCGACGTCATCGCTCGCTTCAACGCCATCGTTGAAAACAACGGCGGCAAGGTTGAGCGCGTGGACGAGTGGGGCAAGCGCCGTCTGGCCTATCCCATCAACTACAAGACCGAAGGTTACTATGTGCTTATGTACATGAGCGCGCCCGGCGATCTCCCCCGCGAGCTGGAAAGAAATTTCAAGATCAACGAGTCGATCCTGCGCTACCTGGTCACCCGCTTAGAGGGCGAAATCCCTGCCAAGCGCGAGCCGCTCAAGCCCTACGCTCCCAAGGAGCAGGCCGAAGAGGTTAAGGAAGAGGTAAAGGAAGCCGAAGAAGCGCCCGTGCAGGCCGCTGAAGAAGCTCCCGCCGCCGAAGCCGAAGCCGAGGCTCCCCAGACCGAGATCGAATAAACAACGCCATACACCGAAAGCAGGTACATTATGAACAAGGTTTTTCTCACCGGCAACCTCACCCGCGACCCTGAAATGCGCACCACTCAGAGCGGCATCAACGTCTGCACGTTGGGCATCGCCGTTCAGAGGCGCTTTGCCAACCAGCAGGGTGTGCGCGAGGCGGATTTCTTCAACGTAATCGCGTGGCGGCAGCTGGCCGATCTTTGCGGACGCTACCTTACCAAAGGCAGAAAGATCGCCGTGGTCGGTTCCCTGCAGACCCGTACCTATGATGCGCAGGACGGCACCAAGCGCTACGTTACCGAAATCCAGGCGGATGAAATCGAGTTCCTCTCTCCGAACGACGGCTCCCGTCCCCGCGACGAAGCTCCCGCACGAGAGACTCAGCCGGTCGGCGCCGTTCACGAGAGCGCACCTTACCAGCCAACTCAGATGGTTGAATCCGACGACGACGAACTGCCGTTCTGATTGCCCGCTTCCCACAGCTTTAAGGAGGATATATTATGTCTGAAGACAGATCCATGCGCCGCCCCCGCGGTCATAAGCCCCGCAGGAAGGTTTGCCTGTTCTGCGTGGATAAGATTGAGCACATCGACTATAAAGACATCGGCAGGCTCAGGAAGTTCACTTCCGAGCGCGGCAAGATTTTGCCCCGCCGCATGACCGGCGTGTGCGCCAAGCATCAGCGCCAGCTCTCCACCGCCATCAAGCGTGCCAGAGCCATCGCCCTGCTGCCCTATTCCGCGGACTGAGCATAAAAGGAGACGGAACGTGCCCAATGCGGCGCGTTCCGTTTTTGTAGGCATAAATGCACTGCGAAGGCCGCGTTTCGCCTGAAGGCCGGTTCTTTATTGCAAAATTTACACATTAGGCGCGTTTTGGGTGTTGCTTAAATCTGCACCGTAATATATAATAAATTAAACTAATATTAAGGAGATAATACAGATGGATAAGCTGTTTAACGCTTCATTGCTGCTGGACGTCCCTGCGGCCGGTTCGACAGACGGTGCCGCCACAGGCAACCAGATACTCGGCCTGCTGCCCACGCTCATTTTCCTGGTGCTGATGTTCGTGGTGCTCTACTTCTTCATGATTCGCCCCCAGAAAAAGAAGGAAAAAGCCGTTAAGGCCATGCTGGATGCCCTCAAGGTGGGTGACCGCGTGCTGACCATCGGCGGCATCTACGGCACCGTTACCGGCGTTAAGGACGATCAGGTCATCATCGCCGTGGGCGCTCAGAAGACCGTGATGAACATGGCGCGCTGGGCCATAAAGAGCGTAGAGGACGCCCCCCTCGAGAACGACAAGGAGCCCGAGATCTAAAACCCGCTCCGGGCATAAAACCGCGACCGCCCTGCACAGGCTGCAGGCCGCCGCGGTTTGTTTTATGCTCCAAAGAAGAAATGCAGGAAGGTAGACAGCCCGATTGAATAAAACAGCTTGACACGCGGGCGCTCGCGGTATAAAATTCTTATAGTGGATATATATGGCTCCCAAGTCGCAAGTGCTAATCGGGAAACAAAGCCTGCGGGCTTTCCCCCGCCAAACGAAAGGAGAAAACGATGAACATCGCCGACATCATTTCACATATGACGCTCGAGGAGAAGGCCTCGCTGTGCTCGGGCGCGGATTTCTGGCACACAAAGGCCGTTGAGCGGCTGGGCATAGAGCCGGTCATGGTCTCCGACGGCCCTCACGGGCTGCGCAAGCAGGACGACAAGGCCGACCACCTCGGCGTGAACGAGAGCATCAAGGCGGTGTGCTTCCCCGCCGCGTGCGCCTCCACGGCCTCCTTTGACCGCGATATGCTATATAAAATCGGCGAAGCCATAGGCGACTCCTGCCAGCACGAGCAGGTGAGCGTGAATCTGGGCCCAGCCATAAACATAAAGCGCAGCCCCCTGTGCGGGCGCAATTTCGAGTATCTGAGCGAGGACCCCTACCTCGCGGGCGAGCTGGCGGCGAGCCTTGCGCGCGGCATACAGAGCAGGCACGTGGGCGTGTCGGTCAAGCACTTTCTGGCCAACAATCAGGAGCACCGGCGCATGTCCTCCTCGTCGAACATAGACGATAGGACGCTGCGCGAAATCTACCTGCCTGCGTTTGAAAACGTGGTCAAAACCGCCCGTCCGTGGACCGTGATGTGCTCCTACAACAAGATAAACGGCACGCTCGCCAGCGAAAACAAGCGCTTTCTGACCGACATACTGCGCGGCGAGTGGGGCTTTGACGGCTACGTGATGAGCGACTGGGGCGCGGTCAGCGACCGCGTGGCGGCCCTCAGGGCGGGGCTCGACCTCGAGATGCCCTCCTCAAACGGCACAAACGACGCCCGCATAGTCGAAGCGGTAAAGCGCGGCGAGCTGGACGAAAGCGTGCTCGACGAGGCGGTAAGGCGCATACTCACCGTGAACGAACGCTATCTGAGCCACGCCGCGCCCGAGACGCCGTGGGATCTCGACGCCCAGCACGAGCAGGCGCGCGCCTTTGCGGCTCAGAGCATGGTGCTGCTCAAAAACAAACACGGCGTACTGCCGCTCAAGGAAGGAACGCGCGTGGCGGTCATAGGCAGATTTGCAAAAAAACCGCGCTATCAGGGCGGCGGCAGCTCCCATATAAACGCTCACAAGGTGACCTCTCTGTTTGACGAATGGGGCGGCAAGCCGAACGTCACGTTCCTTGACGGCTACACGCTCGAGGGCGAAGGCCGCGACGTGGCGCTCATGCTTGAGGCGGAAAAGGCCGCCGCAGCCGCTGACGTGGCGGTGATAATGGCGGGGCTTCCGGATTCGTTCGAGTCCGAGGGCTACGACCGCGCGCACATAGACCTTCCCAAGGGACAAAACGAGCTCATCAGCCGCGTGGCGGCGGTCAACCCCAACACCGTGGTGGTGCTGCACAACGGCTCTCCCGTCGCCATGCCCTGGATAGGTGCGGTCGCCGCGGTGCTCGAGGCTTACCTCGGCGGTCAGGCCGTGGGTGGCGCCGTGGCGGACGTGCTCAGCGGCAAGGTGAACCCCTCTGGCCGCCTGCCCGAAACCTTCCCCCTGCGCATAGAGGACACGCCCTGCTATCTCAATTTCGGCGGCGAGGGCAACAGCGTCACCTACACAGAGGGGGTGTTCGTGGGCTACAGATATTACACCAAGGTCAGGCGCGAAGTGTACTTCCCCTTCGGTTACGGCCTGAGCTATACGCATTTTACGTACGATAACCTGAGATGCGACAGGCAAAAGCTCGACGACACGCAGACGCTCACGGTCTCGGTGGACGTGACGAACGCGGGCGAGACCGCAGGCGCCGAGGTGGTACAGCTCTACGTGGCCGACCGCGAAAGCAGCGTGTTCCGCCCCGTCAGGGAGCTAAAGGGCTTTGAAAAGGTGTTCCTCGCGCCCCATGAGACAAAGACCGTCACCTTTACGCTCGGCAAGCGCGCCTTTGCCTACTGGAACACCGAGCTTGACGACTGGTACGTGGAGAGCGGCCTTTTCGCCGTGCAGATCTGCGCAAACGCGAATCAGGTGATACTCGAAAAAGAGGTCGAGGTCGTCGGCACCGCTGAGGCGCCCGCGCATTTCGACGTGAACTCTGTATTCATGGACATAATGCGTTCGCCCAAGGCCATGAAGGTGCTCGAGCCCCTGATTGGCGACCTCTACTCCACAATGGCCGGCGGCTCCGACGGCAGCGCCGACAGCGCGATTTCATCCGACATGCTAAACGCCATGCTGCTCAACATGCCCCTGCACGGCCTGCTCTCCTTCGGCGGCAAGCTCACCTGGGACGGGCTTATTGATATAGTAAAACGAATGAACGAGGCCTGAAGCCGCAACACCCGGCGCAAGGAGCAGGTTTAGCGGATCCCGGCGTCCTTGAGTCGGGGCGTACCGCACATTCAGGCGCACAGAGCAATGATCGCGTCCGAAAACATCGCCCGTGCGCCTGTTTCATTTTTTGCAAATAACATGATTTACATTGACAAAATCGCTCCGCGCGTATATAATATCCCTTGTCGGTCAAGCGACCGACGCCATGGAAGCGTATCGAAGTGGTCATAACGGCCCTGACTCGAAATCAGGTAGGGTGCAAGCCCTCGTGGGTTCGAATCCCACCGCTTCCGCCAACAAAAACCCGGTCATATCAAGGCTTCATGCCTATGTGACCGGGTTTTCTTTTTTGCCGAACTTTATTGCGCACGATTTCTGTATTCCTGCGATAACAGGTGCAACGCAATTATTGTTGACACACTTTGCCGTTGAAATAACCTGACAGTATGATATTGAATTTCAGAGCGATATCAGGACATTATTGCCGGCTGTTTTTCAGAGCATTCATGATACAGATATCATAGAATGCTTAATCCACGGGATATAAATGCAGTTGGATATGTTAGCGAAAAGAGAACACCGGATATGCGCCCCGAAAACAGCCCTGACGCACGCTTCGGTTATGCACTACAAGAGCCAAACGCAGTGCATAACCGTCGGAAATAGTCTGCGGCGCGGCTGAGGGCGACATCGCAATGTTCAACTCGCTGAATATGGAAATCGCCTGGCTGAACAACGGCACGGACGCGGTGATCGAGTGGCAGTGGGACGGCGGCCATGTGCCCAGCGAGATTCTGGGCAACTCACTGGCGCTGTACGTGGATCAGATGTACGGAAAGCACGTGGAGGGCGCGGTTTTAGTTGAAAAGCCCGCCGCCGAGGCGCAGACGGCCAACGGCTCCTCCGAGTCCGCCTCCGGCACCGACCTGAGTGGCTGGGTAAATCTCAGCGAGGATGGAACGGTTTCCTTCACGCTGGCAGATGTGATGGGCAGCTATCGCACCAATGGTGCCAGCAAGGCGACCCCAGCCTTCGACGTGATTGACTACGGTCAGGAGGATTACGTGTTCGGTTCCTCCACGAAAGACGCGCGGCATTGGAGCGTATGGGTTCTGAAGGCGCTTGAGAGGCACGCGGAAGCGCTCGAAGAGCTTTTCACAAAATGACATGGCAAATCAGTGATAAATTCAGCGCCGTCCCCACGGGCGGCGCTTTTTCATTCTAAGACCCTGCCGGCAGTAATGCTGCCGGCAGGGTTTCATGTGTTTTTTATATAGCGGCTTCCTGTTTCAGAAGCTCATCCAGACCTTCATGCAGGTCTGCAAGCGTGTACTGCTTCATTTTTTCCTCCATCGCCGCCTGTATGCTTGCCAGCTTGTCGCCGAGCAGGGCGCCGATGTTCCGTCCGACCGGGCATTTGGGATTCGGGTGATCGTGCATGCGGAACAGAGAATCATCCTCAATTGCATCCACCGCCTGATACACATCCCAGAATGTGATTTCGTTAAGCGGTTTTGCCAGCTCGCACCCGCCGGTGCCCCTCGGCACGGTGATCAGCTTCGCGTCCCTGAGCTGCCCCAGAAGTCTGCGTATCAGCACGGGATTGGTGCCTATGCTGCCCGCCAGAAAATCGCTGGTAACCTTGTAATCCTTATGGAAAAAATCGATTGCCGTCAGAATATGCAGCCCGACCGTGAATCGGCTGGAGATTTGCATGGTGCGCCTCCGCGTGTTGTAATCGTCGGGGCGACTGTCTGCCGCCCCGGCAGTTACATTATAACACAATCACAGCGGCTTGGCAACCGCTTCGCCCTCGGCGGTCACAAATTCGCCCGTGGCGGTGTCCATGGTAAGCGGATCGGCGTGCGAGGTGATGGCGGCGGCGTTTACGGCGTCGTACCAGTAGACGGTATCCGTATCCGCGACGGTCATACCAATAAGCGCGTTTGCGGGAGCGTCAAAGCGGTAGCCCTCCGCGCCTTCCACAGCGCCGTCTTTTATAGCGCCGATTTCATCTGCGGTGTAGGGAGCGTACTCGGGATTCGTTGGGTTCACTATACCCTCAAGCTCGTAGTAAGCGGCGGTGTAGTAGATGGTCCCGACATTTCCGTTGTTCAGCGGCATCGCGCCGTAAGCCACAAAGTTATAGGAGAGGCAACCGTTTCACCCTGAGCAGTTACAAATTCGCCCGTGGCGGTGTCCATGGTAAGCGGATCGGCGTGGGAGGTGATGGCGACGGCATTTACGGCGTCGTACCAGTAGACGTTATCAGTATCCGCAACGGTCATGCCTATCAGCGCGTTTGCGGGAGCGTCAAAGCGGTAGCCCTCTGCGCCCTGTTCAGCGCCGTTTTTGATTGCGGCGATTTCATCTGCGGTGTAGGGAGCGTATTCGGGATTCGTAGGATTCACGATGCCCTCAAGCTCGTAGTAGGCGGCGGTGTAGTAGATGGTTCCGACATTTCCGTTGTTCAGCGGCATTGCGCCATAAGCCCAGTTCATATTGCTTTCCTCCTCTGCAATAGCAGTTATTGCGGTTATCATAATCAGTGCGGTCAGTGTGAGAGCGAGCAGCTTCTTCATGGTTCCTGTCTTTCCGGTGCCAAAGGTGTTCACGGGAGAGGGAGCCTTTTTGATGTTTGTCATGATCGTATCCTCCATGCGTTGAAATGTGATGTAACCGCTGCGGTTTCATCAAACGCCGTAATTGTATCACTCCATTGTTGTAATGTCAATAGTTACATCAAAGATTTCTTTGTTTATTTTTTGTTATCCAAACGCATGGCATGCGACAGAGCGGCGATACACGCAGGTCGGTAATTCGGGCGCTTTATTGCAAAATAAAAAGCCGCCCGAAGCGGCGTCGGAATCCGACAACGCGCTCCGGGCTGTCCTGCGGAATATGCTCAGGCAGGGGTATAAGTTATTTACTTTCAGCGATGCAGTTGCAGAATTACGGGAATCAGGCTCCGAAGGCGTCGTCCTGAGAGGTATCCCGCTCGCCGTAGAGGAGCGGCGGATTCAACAGGAAAACGAACAGCTCCGCTCCTATAAACTCGCGCGCCTTGGCGACGGCTTCGGCTTCCCTGTCGGTCTCCATGGCGGCAAAGGCTTCAAAGATAGGCTTGGGCTCGCCGAGGTGATGCGGTGCGTTGGGATCATAGCGGAACATGCCCAGATTCAGGCCGAATTCGTGCGGGTTGTCGACGGTCGAATGATGCGTAAACATATCTACCGTCTTCATGTTTCTGGCCTTCATATAGGCAAGCACGTAGCCCGCCGCGGCCATCTTTTCCGTCATAGCCTGCAGGGGGCCGTTTTGCGAGTTGAAGCCCTGCTCGCTGAAGATGATGCGCCGGGGCTCGCCCCGGTACAGGAAAGCTTCCTGAGAAAGGAAGGCTTCGAGCACCTCCATGTTCTTGAAGGTGATTTTAGGCGTTGAGAAGGTGAAGTCCGGCGCCCTGTCGTGCCAGAAATCCGGCCAGCGCAAATCCTCGGGATAAGGGTGATAGGCCACGTTCCATGGGAAGTTGCCTTCCCTGCGGCACAGGTCGTTTAACAATTCCAGCATTGTACGCCCGCTGTAATAGCGCTTCGTCTGGGACGGGTCGAAGTTCGTGCCGCACCAGAACTGGTCGAGGGAGATGTACACGCGGAAATGCCTGCAGAAGCGCTGGCCGCACAGCCATGCGATGCGAAGCGCGCTTGCGTACTCCTTCACGTATTCTTCCACCGGCATTTCGCCCGCGTTGCCCCAGATATACTGGCTGTTGACCTCATTTGATATTATCGCGCCCACGGCATGGCCGAAGGCCCTGTCAGGCCGCGTGTAGCGCTCTGCGAGGAAGGATACGAACGCGGCGTAGTATTCCTGCCCCTCCTCGGTCTCCATGTCGAAGGCGCTTATGTAGGCGTTGGAGCAATTCCAGTCGTAGCGCGGATGGATGCAGGCGTCGAGCAGCGCCTTTTCCCCGGTTGAGCCGAACAGGCGCGGCGAATTG
>JAFPYA010000251.1 GCA_017412445.1 Clostridia bacterium | reverse complement strand
TCAAGAGCGCCGTAAAGGAAGCCGACCTCAACCGCTTTATACTGTAAGGGTGCAAGCTTCAACGCCTCTGCCGCGATAAAGCGGCGGGGGCGTTTTTAGAAAGCACCGATTAAACCAAATGTCTTTCGGCGAATGAATCCTTCGTCAGGTGTGATTGCATTAAGTTAAAAGTATTGAAAAATGGATTTCGTCTATTCTAATTTTGGCGTTTTCGGTATATAATATAAACACAAGTCGGCAGGAAGGGAGTTGACACAGGTGTTAGAATTTTTTGAGTCCATACCGCAAGGCATCAAGACGCTGTTTGTGAGCCTGTTTCAGCAGCCCGACTGGCGCAACTATGTAGATATACTCATAACCGCCGTCATCATTTACGAATTGATACTGCTCATGATACGCACGCGCTCAAGTGCGGTCATAAAGGGCGTAATCATACTGTTGTTCTTCGCGTGGATAACGGATATACTGCAATTGAACGTCGTAAACTGGATGCTGCAGCTGGTTTTGAACACAGGCGTGATCGTGCTTGTGGTTCTGTTCCAGCCGGAGCTCAGGCGCGTGCTGGAGCAATTGGGGCGCACACCGTTTATAAAAAGCGGCGTCTCCTCCCATTCAGGCAAGAACAGTGCCTCTATCGTGCCGGAGCTCGTGCAGGCGATGAGCGACATGAGCCGCAAGCGCATAGGCGCGCTCATAGTGGTCGAAAAGAAGACCGGTCTTCAAGAATTTGCCGATACCGGTACGATGGTGAACGCGGACATAAGCGCTTCGCTGATAGAAAACATATTTGAGCCCAACACTCCCCTGCACGACGGCGCAATGATCATACGCGACGGCAGGATACTGGCTGCGGCCTGCATACTGCAATTGACGAACGACCCCGACCTGTCAAAGGAACTTGGCACGCGGCACCGCGCGGCGATAGGCATAACCGAAACCAGCGACGCAGTTTCGTTTGTGGTGAGCGAGGAAACGGGCACCATCTCCATGGCGACCGACGGCAAAATTACCCGCTATCTCGACATACCCACTCTGACCAAGCTGCTCAACGACCTCTTTGGCAGCGTACAGAAGCGGCCCGGCCTGCCTAATGTGTTTAGTGAAGGCAAAGCAAAAGGAGGCGGCGAGCAATGAGAAAGGCTTCCGAGCTCATCGTGCGCTTCTTAAAGGGACTTTGGGGCGTGCTGACAAGGCGGCTATGGCTCAAAATTCTGAGCCTCATATTGGCGCTGATACTCTGGACATACACAGTCAGCACAAACACGTCGCTCACGCGTACCAAGCGCTTCAGCAACATACCCGTGATCGCTGGCTCGGTAAGCGAATTGAGCGGCAGGGCGCTCGCGCTTTCTACAGACATAGCTGAGGAATACTTTGACGCAATCGACGTGACCATAGAGGTCCCGCAGAGCCAGTACTCTCAACTTGAAGCAGAAAACATCACTCTGACGGCTGATTTTTCGGGAATAATGTCGGCAGGGAAATACGAGGTGCCCCTTAAAGGCAACAGTACCTACGGCGAGATATCCCGCATGTCCCCCTCGACCGTGCTTGTGACCGTGGAAGATCTGGTGACCAGAAACGTGTCGGTCGAATTGGAGATAGTCAACTCCAACGACGACAGTTACTGGTACGGCACGTCGAGCGCTACGCTCGAGCCCAAGGTGATTACGGTGAGCGGCCCCGCGTCCATAGTGCGCACGGTGAGCCGCGCGGTGGTGCAGGTGGACGTAAGCACCCGCACCACGAGCCTAAGGCGCGGCTATACCTCCGTCACCTTCAAGGATTCAAACGACAACGACATACCGAACCGTCTTCTGACCTTGTCCACCAGAGCCAGCATAGTGAGCCTCGACATATATCCAAAGAAGAAGCTCGACCTGTACGTGGACGAGACCCAGCTGCATGTACCGGAGGGCTACCAAATAGTTGGCATTAACCTGCAGCCCGAAGCTGTAGTGGTCGCGGGCAGCAGCGATCTGCTGAGCTCGCTTGACGTTTTGAGCGTAGACGTATCCGACCTTGAGGACGCTTCGGGCACCCACAGCTGCAAGGTGATGATACCCTCTGATATAAAATACTTCTCCGCGTCCGAGGTCACGCTCACCGTGAGCACCGCCCTCGAGGAGGAATCGGAGGATACCAATGAGTAGTGCTGCCGCAGGCGTGTTCAGCCGCGTGATAGAATGGCTGCTGAGCCTGTATCAGAGCGCGGCGGTGAGCATCATCGATATCGTAAGCGGCGGCAGCAGCGACGCGGGCTGGCTCGCAAAAAGCTGGATAGGCATACTGGTTTTGCTTATCATAGCCGGCGCGGCGATAAACCTGCTGATTTATTTCATACGCTGGAAGCCGCACTGGTGGTGGTTTGCCAAAAAGCGCATGATAGTTGACGACGCGCTGATTGAGAACAGTCGCTCAAAGTCCGCTGATACCAAAGCGAAGCGCAAAAAGAAAAAGAGCACTGCGCCCGCGGCCGCGGTCACGCCCTCTACGATAGTAAAGCGCAAAAATTCGACTGAATCGCTGAACCTCAGCACCCTTGCGCCCGTGCCGAGCGCGCAAGACGATGCCCTGTGGGGCGAGGATCAGGAGGACCTGATGGAGCTTAAGCCTGGAAGGGCAAAGCACAAAAAAGCCTGATTATTCTATAAATTGTATTCATAAAACAGTGCAGGCTCCGAAGTACATCGGAGCCTGCGCCTTTTTTAGGTCTTACAGCACCCAGAAGAAAAACTTTAAGATGTCCATGTAGTCCGTGCTTTCGTATGCCGCAGAGCGCGCGCCGGTTTTGACGCAACCCGGATACCACGAGGCCGCCTCGGCTTTAAAGTGCTCCTTAAAGCTGATTTCGGCCTTAACGCGCCTGGGTATCGGGAACAGGCAGGATGCTCTGTCCGCCGAGAAGCACTTTTCGGCGGTTTCCCTTATTCGCTTTATGGCGAGGGAAGGATGGATCGATACGCAGCCCGCGCCCACGCCCTCGTTTACAGGAACCACGCTCGTGCCGGGGCAATGCGCCTTCATCCAGTCGCACAAGCCCTTGTCGCCCGTCAGGCAGTACACCGGCACACCGAAATACGAGGCGGTCAGGCTGTTTATCATTAGCTCCGGGCAGAGCTCGTCGTTGAGTTTTACGTTCACGTTTTGCGTGTTCATCGTGTGGGACAGAGGATTTGTGTCCATCTCTGCGGCGGAATGGTAGCCCGTAAAGATAACGCCGTCAAAGCTCTTGTCTATGCCCGCCATCATGGAAAACGGGTTTTTGCCCCAGCCCCTGAATATTCTGGCCTGCTCAGGCAAAAGATTCGGGTCTATGTTGCGCGCGGAATCGTGGGCATCCTTGACCAGTATCTCGCTTGCGCCCGCGGCGATGGCGCCTTCGCAGGCAGCCGCGCACTCCAGCGACATCTGGCGGCGGAAATGCTCGTATAAATCCTTGCCTTTATCTGTTTCACACCACGCGGTAATGCCGCAGGTGCCCTCCATATCGCTTGAAACAAAAATCTTCATGCGTTCCCCGCCTCTGCATTGCCGCCTTCAAAGGGCATGAGGTTGCTGCCGTCCGCCCACAGGCGCTCTATGTTGTAGTGTTCCCTCTCCTCTGGGTGGAAGATATGCACGATTACGGACGAATAGTCCAGCACGATCCAGCGGGACTCCCTCACGCCGTCGTTTCTGCGGTAAGGTATGCCCTCCTCCATCAGCTTGTCGCTGACCTCCTCGTAGAGCGTGTGCACGGCCTGCGCACTGCGCCCGGTGGCGATTACAAAATAATCCGTTATTGAGGTCAGGTGATCGACCTTGAGTATCATTATGTTGGTTGCCTTTTTGCCGTCGAGCAATTCGGCGATTCTGTAAGCGAGTTCTTCGGGTGTTCTCATATGACCCCTCCGTCTTTTATTGTTTACATTCACATTATACATTAAACCGAGCCGCTTTGCAAGTATGTTTTACGCAGTTTTGGCACTTACGGCGCATAAAAGTGGGGCAGCTTTTTTAATGTGTATGTAAATGATTTTGTTGACGGTTGAATTTTGGCGCGCGCATATGATATAATTATGCTGAGAGGTGAAGCACATGACAAGGCTTGAAATGGTAGAAAAGCTGCGTGAAAAAGCGGGCGTTACCTACGACGTGGCGCGCGAAGCGCTCGAAAAGTGCGATTGGGACATGCTCGATGCGCTTATGTACCTTAAGAGCGACGACGGCGGCAAGGCCCGCGAAAGACGTGAGACGAGGAGCGAACCCGAGGTGGACCGCCGCCCCGAGATAGTCGTCGACGGCCTGCGCGAAAGAAACACTCTGGAAACGATAGGCGGCAAGGCAACCGGAATAATCCGCTTCCTGCTCAAGCTCATTTCCAAGGGTGAAAACCTGCGCGTGGAGGTGCTGTATAAGGACGAGGTGATAGGCAGCATTTCCGTGACGGTGCTCGTGCTTCTGCTGCTGCTTGCATGGTTTGTGCCGGTGGCTTTATTCATACTCGCGTTCATATTCGGCTTCCGCTTCCGCTTTTCAAACAAGAACATGGCGGGACGGGTGCTGAACAATTTAGGCTCCAATCTCAAGGCCGAGGTCGAAAAAGAGGCCGAGGTTGAAGTGGTGGGCTCAAGATTCAAAGAGGATTAGACAATATGAAGATTTACAACACGATGACACGTCAGAAGGAGGAGTTTGTTCCCCTTCACCCCGGCAAAGTCGGCATTTACAGCTGCGGCCCCACTGTGTACAACTACTTTCACATAGGCAACGCCCGTCCCTTCATAGTGTTCGATGTGCTCAGGCGCTATTTCGAGCATTTGGGCTACGAGGTCACGTTTGTGCAGAATTTTACCGACATTGACGACAAGCTCATACGCCGCGCCAACGAAGAAGGCACGACCGTGCCCCTTATCGCCGAAAAGTATATCAAAGAATACTACACCGATGCCGAGGGCCCGGGCGTAAGGCGCGCCACGGTGCACCCGCGCGCAACCGAGCATGTGGGCGAAATAATAGGCATAATCAAAAAGCTCGAAAAGAACGGCTATGCCTACAAGGTGGACAGCGGCGACGTATACTTTGACACACAGGCGTACAAGGGCTACGGCAAGCTGTCCGGTCAGAACCTTGAGGACAGAGAGGCCGGCGCGCGAATTGAGGTGGACGAGGTCAAGAAAAACCCCATGGATTTCGCCCTCTGGAAGGCGCAGAAGCCCGGCGAACCCGCATGGAATTCCCCCTGGGGCATGGGCAGGCCCGGCTGGCACATTGAATGCTCCGCGATGAGCATGAAGTATCTGGGTGAAACCTTCGACATACACTGCGGCGGCGTGGATCTGATATTCCCCCACCATGAAAACGAGATCGCTCAGAGCGAGTGCGCTACCGGAAAGCCCTTTGCCAGATATTGGATGCACAACGGCCACATAAACGTAGATAACCGCAAGATGAGTAAGTCGCTGGGCAATTTCCTGCTCGTCAGGGATATAAGCAAGCAGTTCGATCTCGAGGTGGTGCGCATGTTCATGCTCTCCGCCCACTACAGAAGTCCCATCAACTACTCGCACGATCTGCTTGTGCAGGCTCAAAGCTCGCTTGAGCGCATGTACACCGCGCGTAACAACGCTATCTTCGCGCGCGAGCACGCAAAGTCCAAGGAGCTCAAGCCCGACGAAATCGAATTCAAGGAGCGTTCAAAGCGCGCCATAGCCGAGTTTGACGCGGCGATGGACGACGACCTGAACACTGCCGACGCAATCGGCGCCATATTCGACTATATACGCGACATGAACACCGTGCTGGCCGCCTCAAACGACGCCGCCCTCGAAACCTACGACACCGCGCTCGATACGCTCAAATGCATGTGCGACGTACTGGGGCTTTTGACCAAGGAAGCCGACACCGTGCCCGAGGACGTCAAAAAGCTGGTCGAGGAGCGCACCGCGGCAAAGAAGGCCAAGAACTTTGCCCTCGCCGACGAGCTTCGAAGCAAGGTGCTAGAAATGGGTTACGTGATCGAGGATACACCCAAAGGCGCTAAGGTCAAAAAGGCCTGAGAAACGCTTTTAAGCCGGAGCGGAGCTTATTAAATAGCCCAACCGCTCCGGCAAATTTTATGTAATGGGCGTGCATGCTGAATTTTTAAACTCAATATGCTTGACAAAGCATTAGGCGGGTGTATAATCTTGGTATTAGAGTGCACGTACAGCGTGAGCTCTGTATGTTTTTATTGAAGGAGATGCAATCCGATGTCCGAATCCATGGCACAGGGCGTTGTGCTTACAGTTGCAGACAAGAACAAGCTCGAAGCCGAGCTTAATATGCTCAAAACCGTAAAAAAAGCCGAGGTCACCAGAGATATAGCAGAGGCGCGCGCCCACGGCGACCTGAGCGAAAACGCCGAGTATGACGAGGCTAAAAACGAAGAAGCCCGCGTGCAGGGCAGGATAATGCAGCTTGAAGAAATGCTGGCCAACGCCACGATAGTGGACGAGGGCGAAGCGACCGCCGACACCGTGTCCCTGGGCACAGTTGTGACCGTTTACGACATGGAATACGAAGAGGAAGACGAGTATACCATCGTGGGCTTCACCGAGAGCGATCCCGCGAAGCTTTTCATTTCCGGCGAAAGCCCCATAGGCGCGGCTCTCATGGGTGCCAAGGTGGGCGACGTTGTCGAAGCCAGTACCCCCGGCGGCATAGTCAAAATGGAAGTCAGGGCCATAAAACGCAGATAATTGCAGACCGATGAACACGCGGTCTGCCGTATTTGGCAGGCCGTTTTTTATGTATTATAAGGAGTGAACAGTCAAGATGGCAGAGGTAAACAGCGCCGTAAACAATCTGAGCGAGCAGGAGCAGTTCAGGCTGGACAAGCTGAACAAGCTCATAGAGAACAACCAGAACCCCTACGCCATAACTCTGTACGACCGCACGCATACCTCAAAGCAGATAAGCGAGGACTTCGATGCTCTCGAGGGACAAGAGGTATCCATAGCCGGCCGCATGATGAGCCGCAGAGTTATGGGCAAGGCGAGCTTCGCCCACCTCGCGGACAGGTTCGGCGAAATACAGTTCTACGCCCGCAGGGACGACGTGGGCGACGAAGCCTACGCCCAGTTCAAGGATTGGGACATAGGCGATATTCTGGGCGTAAAGGGCAAGGTGTTTAAGACGAAGACCGGTGAAATCAGCGTGCACGCCGAAAGCATGGTGCTCTTGTCCAAGTCCCTCCATCCCCTGCCAGAGAAGTTCCACGGCCTTACGGACACAGACACGCGCTACCGCCAGCGCTACCTCGATTTGATGACAAATCCCGAGGTGATGGCGACCTTTGTGCGCAGAAGCAGCATCATGCGCGAGCTGCGCGCCTTCCTCGACGGCAAGGGCTTTATTGAGGTGGACACGCCCATACTCACACCCTTTGAGATCGGCGCCAGCGCAAGGCCGTTTTACACCCATCACAACGCCCTCGATATGGACATGGTATTGCGCATTGAGACCGAGCTTTACCTTAAGCGCCTGATAGTCGGCGGCATGGAGAAAGTATACGAGGTCGGCCGCATATTCAGAAACGAGGGCATGGACACGAAGCACAACCCCGAGTTCACCTCGATAGAGCTGTATCAGGCCTACACCGACTTTCACGGCATGATGGATCTGGTCGAGGAAATGATGAAAGCCGTGACTCAGAAGGTCTGC
This sequence comes from Clostridia bacterium, assembly GCA_017412445.1. Taxonomy (GTDB): domain Bacteria; phylum Bacillota; class Clostridia; order Christensenellales; family Aristaeellaceae; genus RUG14130. The sequence continues at coordinate 774 of JAFPYA010000251.1, read as the reverse complement.
GGCACGCTTCAGATACCTTTCCAGGGCAACATCATCGATATCGGCCACTGGGAGCGGCTCACAATGAAGGAGGCCGTAAAGCGCTACTCCGGCGTGGATTTTGACATGATAGCCACCGATGAGGAGGCCGTTTCTGCGGCCAAGGCGCACGATGTTCAGCTCCCCGAGATACCTACCAAGGGAGCCATACTCGCCGAGTTCTTCGATGCCTTCGTCGAGGAGAAGCTGATTCAGCCCACGTTCATATACGACTATCCCGTGGAGATAAGCCCCCTTGCCAAGCGTAAGCCAGACGACCCCATGTTCACCGAGCGCTTTGAGTACTTCATAAACGCAACCGAATTCGGCAACGCCTTTACAGAGCTCAATGATCCCATCGACCAGAAGGCGCGCTTTGAAAAGCAGGTCGCCCAGCGCAAGGCCATAGAGCCTGACTGCCGCGCTCAGGTGGACTACGACTTCGTAAACGCCCTCGAATACGGCATGCCGCCCACCGGCGGTCTGGGCTTCGGCGTAGACAGGCTGATGATGCTTCTGACCGACAGCGCATCCATACGCGACGTGCTTCTGTTCCCCACAATGAAACCTTTGGACAAGGAAACGCAGAAATAACCTGTGCTACAGAGACTTATAGGGAGTGTTCGTTTGGAGATTCTCCAAAGTGTTCTCCAAAACTCCCCAAAGTTTCTCCAAATTCAGAACGAGAAATGTGCAAATCACTTTTAGTCGCTGAAAAACACTATTAGTACCGATTGAGACATATCATCTGGAAAC
>JAFPYA010000023.1 GCA_017412445.1 Clostridia bacterium | reverse complement strand
TCCATCATAAAGCCCAGAGGCTCGATAAGGTGATTGGTTCTGAGGTTGATTATTTTCATGAGCGGCTTCCTTTCTGAATCCTGAATCGGGTTTTGGAACAGGGATGTCCGAAACGGGGCGTCGCGCCCGTTTGCTGTCATAAAAGGATTATACCACCTTTTGCGCCGTTTTCGCAAGCGCTTTGGCCGGAATCGGCGCGGGATAAGCATAAATAACAAAATATCCCATTATTGTAAACCTTTTCAACGCGCGCGCAGGCGGGGGATGTGCTATAATGACCTAAAATACTGACGATAAGCTCGGAGGTTACCATGCAGCAGCTTTACACTTCTCAGGCAGGCGACACGCTGACCCTCTGGTGGGACAAGGCGGACAATGCGGCACAGTACGAGGTTTTCGCAAACGGACGGAGCGTTGCAAAAACGCAAAAGACGCACGCGCAGATTCAGAACGTTTCAGGCGACCTGCGCTTAAAGGTGACGGCGCTGACAGACGGGCGCGGGCAGACAATCTGCGAGGGCGATTTTGTATTTAAGCCCCTGCCCGAGCGCGTGAACGTCAAGGACATGGGCGCCGCAGGTGACGGCGTGACGCTCGAAACGAGTACGCTGCAGGCGGCGATAGACGCGCTGAAGCCCGGTCAGGAATTGTACTTCCCCGCGGGCACGTACTTAACCGGCGCGCTGGATCTGCACAGCGACATGAGCCTGTATCTTGACGAGGGCGCCTGCCTGCAGGGCACGAGCGACGTAAAGGACTACACGCCCAAAATCCCATCGCGCTTCGAGGGGTACGAAATGATGTGCTACAGGAGCCTGCTGAACCTTGGCCACATGGATCACACTGCCACCGCCGATTCGTGCAAAAATGTGCTTATCTACGGCAAGGGCACGATTTCGGGCGGCGGCCAGCAGCTGTGCTTAAACGTAATAGAGGTTGAGCGCGAGCTGCTCAAGGATTACATAAAGAGCCTCGGCGACAAGGTGAAGGACTACGAAAACGACCACACCATACCCGCGCGGCCGAGGGGCAGGCTGATAAACCTCTCCAACTGCTCTGATATACGCATAAGCGGCCTCACGCTGCAAAACGGCGCGTCGTGGAACGTGCACATGCTCTACAGCAAAAACATAATCACCGACCACTGCGTGTTCAAAAGCGAAAACGTGTGGAACGGCGACGGCTGGGACCCCGATTCCAGCGAAAACTGCACGCTCTTTGCCTCGGAGTTCTTTACGGGCGACGACTCCGTGGCCATAAAGAGCGGCAAAAACCCCGAGGGCAACGTAATCAACAGGCCCACCCGCCATATACGCGTGTTCGACTGCTTAAGCCACAAGGGGCTTGGCGTCGCCATAGGCAGCGAGATGAGCGGCGGCGTGGAGGACGTGAAAATCTGGGACTGCGACCTCATCAACTCCCTGTACGGCGTGCAGATAAAGGCCACCAAAAAGCGCGGCGGGTACGTAAGGAACGTCGAGGTCACGGACTCCAGGCTGTCCCGCTTTTTGGTGTGCGCGGTGAAATACAACGACGACGGCGAGGGCTCGCCAGTGCCGCCCGCCATGGAAAACATGCTCATCAGGCGCTGCCACTTGAGCGGCTGGGCGCGCAACTACTGGGAAAAGGAAAACCGCAGGATTGAGGCCATAGACTTAAGTGGCTTTGACGCAAGCTGCAAGGCAAAGAACATCACCTTTGAAAACTGCACGCTGGGCGAGGACGCGAGGCTCAGGATAGGCATGTGCGAAAACGTCAGGATCGACGCGCGTGAGGCCGAGTAACGCCCGAAAGCGCAGCAAAATGTTGTTTTCTTGTTTGGTTTTTGCTCTTTTTTTCGCCATTGCTTGCCATTTCAAACAACGCGTGATATAATTCCTTGAACGCGAAAAGACATCCATGGCGGATAACGCACATAAAGGAGAACACTATGGCTTTGGAAAGGCTCAACGTCGAACAGATAAAGGAATCCATACTTCAGTATCTTGAACGCAACTACGGCTGCGGCATTATAGACGCCACGCGCAATCAGATATACGACGCCCTCGCGCAGACCGTGCGCGATGAGGTCATGAAGCGCAGAACCGCCTACAGAGGCGAGAGAAAGCGCCAGCAGTGCAAAAAGCTGTACTACCTTTCCGCCGAGTTTCTTGTGGGCAGGGCGCTGCACAACAACATGGTGGCGCTGGTAAACGAAGAAAACTACGCCGTGGCGCTGCACGAGCTGGGGCTGGATCCCTCCGCGATTTACGAGGAAGAGCCCGAGCCGGGTCTTGGCAACGGCGGCCTGGGCAGGCTCGCGGCCTGCTTCCTTGACAGCCTTTCCTCGCTGCACCTGCCCGCTATGGGCATGACCATACGCTACGAGTACGGCCTGTTCCGCCAGAAGATAGTGGACGGCTATCAGGTGGAGCTGCCCGACAACTGGCTTGAAAACGGCTCCATGTGGGAGCTGTGCCGTCAGGACGAAAGCCAGGAGGTGCACTTCGGCGGCCACATCGAGGAGGAGACCGACGAAAACGGCAACAAGGTCTTCAGGCACGTGGATTACTCCACTGTGCAGGCTGTGCCCTACGACATCCCCACCCTCGGCTACGACAGCAACATGGTAAACATGCTCAGGTGCTGGTCGGCCAGGGCCACGAAGAAGCTGGACATGCAG
>JAFPYA010000250.1 GCA_017412445.1 Clostridia bacterium | reverse complement strand
GAGGAGACCGTGATAGACTCCCCCGGCAAGACCAAGCTTGCCGAAGCGCTGCCGGGGCTTCAGGTATCGCTGGGCTTTCTGGGCACGCTTTTGGGCTTGTCGCTGGCGCTGAGCGAAATGAACGCGGTGGACGTAAACAACATAACCACCTCGATGAACACGCTTCTGAGCTCCATGAAGTACGCCTTCCTGACCTCGATATTCGGCGTGGTGGCTTCTGTATTGTTTACGCTCCTCACCCGCGCCGTGCACAGCAAAGCGCAAAACACGCTCACTCAGTTCTATAACGCCATGGCGCGATACGCGGGCGTGCTCAGCGTGGATCCCCTGACGCAGATGGCCATATATCAACAGGAGCAGACCTCGCTGCTGAGGGAGATGTCCAAGTCTCTCACCCCCGAGAGCCTTAAGATGCTCTTCGACCCCATCGCGAAGACGCTGGACACGAGCTATGAGGGGCAGCAAAAGCTGATGAACGCGGTGGCTGACGCCTACATTGCAAAGCTCAACACCGCGCTGAACGGCCAGCTCGAGGCCCTGTCCAACACCATACAGAGCACCTGCCGTTATCAGGAAAAGACGGTCAAGAGCGTAAGCGATGCGCTTGTTGAATTCTCAAACGCATCCCGCGCTATACACGACATTCGTCAGGACGCCGTTCAGCTGCTCGACAAGATGGACAAGGAGCTTGGCAAGCTCGAAAGTCTTGCTGGCGAGCTGAGCGAAAGCGACATAAACGCGCGCAAGGTGATGAATTCTCAGACCGAGAGCATAGACGCGCTGAACGACCTAACGGGCAGCTTTGCCAAGCAGCTTGAACGCGTGAACGATTCCACTCAAGTGTTCCTGGAGGGTGCGCAGCGCTTAAGCGACCTGTCCGCAAAGACGCTCACTCAGGCCGGCGACAGGCTGGCCGAATCTGCCTCTGCGCTCACTGAAACCATGGAGCAGGCAAGGAGCAAGCTGAGCCGCGACATGGACGAATCGCTCAACTATTTCGAGGGCTGCATGACCCAAATCATAAAGCGCGTGGAAAAGGCGTCTGTCGCCGTAGACAACGCCACGGAGAATCTCTACCGCGTGAGAAGGACGGGCGATAATAAATGACAGGATATCGCAGACGCAGAAAAGGTGAATCCGGCGGCAGCGGCTCGTTCTGGCTGAGCTTTTCGGACATGATGAGCGTACTGGTGCTCATATTCATATTCGTCATTTTCTCGATGATGTTCAATCTTAAAAAGGCGCAGGACGACTACGTGACCGCCCACAACGAATACGAGCTGGCGATGGCGGAGCTCGATGAAAGCAGGCAGGAAAACGCAAACCTCGTGATACTGCTCGGCGACAGGGAAAGCCAGATAGACGAGCTGAGCGGCAAGCTCGACAGCGCAAACGAGGAGCTGAAAGAGACAAAGCAGCAGCTGGTGGTCATAACCGGCGAAAAGCAAAACCTGCAAAGCGAGCTTGACAGCAGTAAAACCGTAATAATAGACCTGACCAGCCGCGTCGAAAGCAGCGAAAAAGAGCTTATACGCATACGCAACTACAACACACAGCTCGAAAATGAGAACGCCGCGCTCTCTGCATCAAGCGAGAACGACAAGCGGCTTTTGGGATCATACGAGCAGCGGCTCAAGGAAGCGCAGATGCAGCTTGACGCACTGCTTGGCGTAAAGAGTGAAATAATACAGCAGCTTTCCGCCGAGCTCAGGCGTAACGGCATAAACGTGGACGTGGACCCTCAAACCGGCGCGATAGTGCTGCCCAGCTCCATGATGTACAATTCCGGCAAGTCCGAATTGAGCGTGGCGGGACAGCAGTACCTCGACAGGTTTCTGCCGGTTTATCTGAGCGTGCTTTTGAGTGACCAGTTTGACGACTATGTGGCCGAAATAATAATCGAGGGTCACACCGACTCCACGCCCCGCGCGGGCTACGCAGACGCGTATCTGGGCAACCTAGATTTGTCCCTTCAAAGGGCGGAGGCCGTGGCAAACTACGTGCTCGACCCCAACTATATGCAGTACCAGCTGAGGCTGAGCCCCAGCCAGATGGAGCAGTTCAGAACCATAGTCACCACCGCCGGGCGCTCCTATTCCGACCTCGTTTTGAATGCGGACGGCAGTGAAAACAGCGTGGCGTCCCGAAGGGTCGAAATTAAGTTCCGCCTGATAGACGCAGAGAGCGTATACGCCACAAGGCAGATAATAATCAACTGAGAAAACGAGACAGAGGCCTAAAGACATGAAGTATTTGCGTAGAGCCGCCGTATATCTGGCAAAGCACGCGGTGATATTCACCATAGTGATTAGTCTGATTATATACACTTTTTATATGGCATACAATTTGAGCAACGCCTACATCATCGTGTCCGAGGGCATGGAAAAGCGTGCGAGCGTGGTGTTGACTAAGACAGGCAGCGACGAGCTCGACAACTATTTCACCGAAAGCTTCAAATCCGGCGACCCCACGCTGGCCGCTTCCAAAAGCGGCACCGACGCGTTCAGCAAATTCGACATAAGCAGCTTTGACTACGACGCGAGGATTTCATCGCTGCGCTGGCGTCCGCTCAAAACCGTAAACGTCGAAGACTCAAAAGGTCAGAAAACGTCCTATCGCGGCGTAATCACCCTGACTGTTACCGAAAACGTGACCAACATAAGCGGCAGCGTAAAGCGCGAATACACCTCCGACGAAGCGGGCGAGCTCCCCCACTGGAACAGCGGGCGCTACAACGTGACGCTGGTAAAGGTGAACGGCGACTGGCTGATAGTGGCCTTGGAGCAGGACAGAAGCTATCAGGATCCCGAAAGCTGATGAGAATAGGTCATATCGAAATGCCTGAAGGGGCGGCGCTCGCGCCCATGGCAGGCATAAGCGACGCCGTCATGCGCAGGCTCTGCCATGAGATGGGCTGTGCGTGGTCGGTGAGCGAAATGCTGTCCGCCAAGGGCTACGTGTACGCGCCCGACAGGCGTGTGCACAGGGAGATCACCACCTGTTCTCAGGGCAGCGGCATATGCGGCCTTCAGCTGTTCGGGCGCGAGGAGGACATGCTTGTCAGAGCGATAGAGATGCTCAACTCCTCCCCATTCGACTTTTTCGACTTCAACATGGGCTGTCCCGCGCCCAAGGTAGTGCAAAACGGCGAAGGCAGTGCACTTATGAAGGAGCCGCTTACGGCGTATAAGCTCATAAAGAGCATGGTTAAGGCCGCCGTGAAGCCCGTGACCGTCAAAATCCGCGCCGGCTGGGACAGGGACAGCATAAACGCCGTTGAGATAGCGAAGGTCTGCGAGGACGCGGGCGCATCAGCGCTTTGCGTGCACCCGAGGACGCGCGACATGTACTATTCCGGACTCGCAGACCGCGGCATTATCGCCGATGTCAAGCAGGCCGTAGGCATACCCGTCATAGGCAACGGGGACATAAAAAGCGCCGATGACGCCTTGAGCATGATAGCTCAGACCCATTGCGACGCAGTAATGGTGGCGCGGGCGGCGCAGGGCAACATTTGGATTTTCAAGGAAATACTCTGCGCCTTAAGAGGCGAAAGCTATACGCCGCCTACAAATATTGAAAAAATCGAAACGCTCAAGCGGCACGCTCTTATGCAGATCGAGGCCCTCGGCGAATACATGGGCGTAATGGAAATGCGCAAGCATGTGGCGTGGTATCTGCGCGGCATGCCGGGCAGCGCGACGCTCAGGGCGAGCGTAAACGAGCTTGCGAATCTTGAGCAGGTATTTCAGGCGCTTGACGATTATGCTCAAACACTTATATAGAGAGGTTGACAGTTATGGACATGTTTGAAAGCTTAAGTCTCAACGAGCTTATGCGCAAGGAAGGCTTCGACTGTGAATGCGGCGTGCATCACAGCGTCGATTGTCGCTTTCTGGCGATAGAGCCGGGCGCGATAAAGCGTCTGCCCGAGGCGCTCAGGGCCGTGGGCGGCACCAAGCCCTTCATCGTCTGCGACAAAAATACGTATGAAGCCGCCGGCAAAAGAGCCGAACAGCTGCTTGCTCAGGCGGGAATAGAGTACACTACGATACTTTTGCGCGAGCACGGCTTTCCCAAGGTCGAGCCGGACGAGTATTCGCTGGGCACGATAGCTATGGGCTTTGACAAGAGCTGCGACTGCGTCATTGCCGTTGGCGGCGGCGTGATAAACGACCTGTGCAAGGTGTTCTCTTACGACTGTAATCTGCCTCACATTATTCTTGGCACCGCGCCCAGCATGGACGGCTTTGCGAGCAACTCCTCTTCCATGGTGGTGGACGGTGTGAAGTCAACCCTCTACAACCGCTGCCCCGCCGGCATAGTGCTGGACACGGAGATAATGGCTGCCGCGCCTATGCGAATGCTCTGGGCAGGCCTCGGCGACATGGTGGCGAAGTACATAAGCGTGTGCGAATGGCGCATAAGCCATCTCGTTCGCGGCGAATACTATTGCCCGCACGTGGCCGAGCTCATGCGCAAGGCGCTAAAAAAGATAATGGACTCCTCGGACGGTCTGGCAAAACGCTCCCTCGAAAGCGTGCAGGCCGTAGCGGAGGGTTTGGTGCTCAGCGGCTTTGCCATGAGCTTTGCACGCATTTCGCGCCCCGCGAGCGGCCTTGAGCATTACTTCAGCCATATGTGGGACATGATCGCGCTCGAGCGCGGCCGCGAAGCCGACCTGCACGGCATACAGGTGGGCGTAGGCACTGTTCTTACGATGAACCTGTACGAGCATATAAAGACCCTCACGCCCGACAGGGAGAAGGCGCTTGAACACATGCGCAAATTTGACCCCGCAGCGTGGGAGAGCAACCTCCGCCGCGTGTTTGGCAAGACCGCGCCTCAGGTGCTGGCGATAGAAGAAAAGGCCGGCAAGAATGACCCGGCAAAGCACGCCGAACGCCTCGAAAAGACAATCGCCGGCTGGGACGAGATACAGAGAATCATACGCGAGGAGCTACCCGACAAGGATTGGCTGTTTGATAAAATGCGCTCAACCGGCATGCCCATGACCCCCGCGGACATAGGCATAAACCATCAGGATACCGTCGACGCCTTTTTGTGCACAAGGGACATAAGGGACAAGTATCTCAGCAGCTCTATGCTCTGGGATCTGGGCGTTATAGAGGAATTTGCAAAGCTTTTATAAAACCATCGCAATGCATTTAAGGCTTTCGGAATCGTGAACATATGCGCGCCGCGACAATATATCGTTGTCGCGGCGCGGTTTATTTGCAGGCCTTTTTTATCTATCGGTTTTAAAGCTTTGACGAATTTATCGAGATCATTTTGAATTTTGGGAAAGGAGCCTGCCGTCCGCCGAAGCACAGACTGCCAGCTGACTTTTCTGCATCAGCGCGCTCGTTATATTCACAAACCAAGCCAGTGGACTTAATCTTAAGGTTGTACCTGCACATGCGGCGGCTCAGGTGATTGCGAGAGTTTAATGTTACCTCTCGAACGGTAATACACAAGTTTGCGCCGAAGTTTGTGCCCGAGTCTTCCGTCTGAAGGTCGTCAAAATCCATAATATCAAAATCCACTACATGTTTACCGTCTCTCACCGTATCATGGTAAAAGCGGTTCATTTCACTGTTTATAGAAGTATAAAACGTTTCCGGCGAATAGCCTCATGCTTTGAGCCCGCTTTCGAACGCGTTCAGCCTTTCGGTCTTGTACAGGTAATTCCTTTTAAGACGCGCCGTAGTGATGCGGGCAAACATGGTATAGACGATAAAGTAGAATACCAGCGCTGCCCCAAGTCCCAATACAGCAGCCTTCAGAATGTCGAAAGTGCCGAAGGTTCGACCCGTGGTCTTCACGTACATAAAAGACACAGCTTCACAAATGGCCAGCAAAACGACAAATACCGCCGCGTAAAGAAGCAGATGGCCTTCCGAGGCTACGTTTACATGCTTACCCGCCTCTTCGCGGAACAAATAGCTGACGTTGCACGGCGACCCGCAGATGGGGCAAGCACCGTTCGATGATGCCGAAACTATATCGGCGCCGCAATTAAAGCAGCTGACATTATTGCTATTCTGCGAAAAAGAGCCATAGCGCAGGCATGGGTTAAAGAATCTCTCAGTCAGAAGCAG
>JAFPYA010000249.1 GCA_017412445.1 Clostridia bacterium | reverse complement strand
CTCAAATGCAAGGAAACCGGAGAAGCCAAAAACATAGTCTTCGGCCTGACCGGCACCGGGTATTTCGACCTCGTGGCCTATCAGAAGTACAACGACGGCATAATGGACGACTACGTGCCCACGGACGAGGAGCTTGCAAAGAGCTTTGCGGCACTGCCCAACGTATAATTACTGTTTGCACAAAACAAGTTCCGCTGCGGCGGCGCGGTCATAATTACCGCGTCGCCGTGTTATATTCGCAAAAAACGCGCCGTTCGTGTTGCCAAATCGATATAATTCATATATAATGTCGGTAATATGGCTCAAAATGGACATCAGGCTCAATACACAATTGCTTTTGAGGTAGCAAGATGAAGCAGAACGTCGACATCACCTTTCATCCCTCGTGGTGGCACAAAAACGCCGGCACGGACTTTGACCGCCGCTTCTTTTTCGACGCCGAATGGCGCGTGGAGAGGGACAGGGACATGCGCCGGGCCCTGTACGAGCATTTCAGCGACTGCGGTATAGGCGAGCGCGACCCTGCGCCGCGCTCTGTGCTCTTCAGCGACCTCATCGCCTGCGGCTTTCTGTATTCCGAGCTTTTAGGCTGCGAGGTGGATTACAGCGCGGGCGACGCGCCTGTAGTGCGCTGCGCGAATTTGACCGAGAGTGACTGCCTCGAAATCAAAGCGCCCGACCTCGATTCCTCGCCCCTCTGGCGGGACGTGGACAGGCAGATAGAGTACCTTACAGGCCGCTTCGGCAATGTTGAGAGCGCAATAAACCTGCAGGGCATACAAAACATAGCGCTGGATCTGCGCGGGCAGGATTTGTTCTATGATTATTATGACGAACCGGAGGCGGTGCGCGCGCTTTTGTCAGCCGCCACATGCTTAAGCCTCGACATAGGCCGCAGGCTCTACGCGGTTTCGCCCTGCGTGTCCGCGGGCGTGACTTCGATAGTCAAGCAGGTCGCTCCCTACGTGTACCTGACAAGCAACTGCTCGGTCACGATGATTTCCGAAAAGATGTATCGGGATTTTTTGCTCGAATATGATACGCGTCTCGCCGGGGCGTTTACCGATTTTGGCATACATCACTGCGGAAGCAACATGGAAAAGCTGATAGAGGCCTACCTCGACGTGCCGAACCTGCGCTTTTTGGAAATAGGCGCGGGCAGCGACCTTAACGCCGTGGCGCGCGCCATCCACAGGCGCGGGCGCAGCGACATCGTTTCCTGTATTCGCTATTCGCCAGTAAAGCTCAAGACCGCCGCCAAGGCCGATATTGAGGCCGATACAGCCGCGGCCATAGCCGCCTTCGGCTCGGACGAGCGCCTGTGCTTCTCGTGTGTGGGAATAGACGCGGACGTACCCGACGAAAAGGTGAAGGCGTACCTTAGCGTGTTCAATGGCTGAATTGAGAGGCATATATGGATTTTAAGCATTTTCCCATCGAAAAGTATCTCAAAAAACGCGAAAAGAGCGACGCATTCTTCAAAGCCTTTCACGACGGCACGGGCGCGCGCATAGCGGTGAGCCAGCGCCCGCCCTATCGCTTTACCGGCGCGGTGTGCCGCTACAGGGAGGAGCAGCTCGACGACGAGCTTGAGTATATCGCTTCAGCCATGCGTTACAACTCCGACATAATGATTTCGGCGCTTGAGCCGTGGTACGGCGTGGGGCTGTACGCCTCGGGCTTCGGCGCAAAATACATCTGGAACGGCAACGCCGCACCCCAGACCCTCGCGCTTATAGACGAGCCGGCCGAAGCGGACGCGCTCAAGCTCAAGCCCCTCTCCGACTGGGAGGAAATGACCGAGGTATTGAACCGCATACGGTATTTCAAGCGCGAGACTGCCGGCCTCATGGGCATCACGCTCACCGACACCCAGTCACCCAACGACACCGCGAGCCTCATGATGAACGCGGCGGAATTCTTCGCCGACTGCCTCGAGGAGCCCGAGGCGCTTGAGCCGCTGCTCACCAAGGTTACGGACGCGATAATCGAATACAGCCGCATACAGATGGAGGAGATCGGCGACCTGTTCGCTTCGCCCGGTCACAACACTGTTTCGGGCTTCGCCGACACGGGCATAATGCTCTCGGGCGACAACCTCGCTATCCTTTCCCCCGCCGCCTTCGAAGGCGCGGAGGCGCCCTACCTTGAGCGCATCGCTCAGGCGTTCGGCGGGGTGAACATCCACTCCTGCGGGCGCTTTACCCACAACGTAAAGAGCCTCATGAACGTAAAAGGCCTGAGGATGTTCGACTGCTGCATAGACATGACCGACCCAAACCCCAACAGCCCCGAAAAGCTGGCCGAGCTCGTAAAAGGCCAAGGCGACATTACAGTGCAGGTGCGCCTCAGCATACACAGTGCCGATATGCTCAAGCCCCTGATAGACAGCGGCGCGCGCCTGAACATACTCTTTACCCCCGACCCCGAGCCGCTCATAAGCAACCGCCTCGTGGAGAGGTTTAAGGAAAAGTATCTGTAAAAAACACTCCACTGCGCACAGAAGTTCTCAGCGCCAGCTCCGGCCAAACGGAAGGTGGACTCGGCTTCCTTGATCTGCTGGTTGATGGTGCGCATGTTGCGCGAGAAATTGCTGGTATCCAGCGACCGCGCGACCACCAGTTCGCGCAGGGTTTCAGCCATAAAAGTTCACCTCTCTTTGATTGCATGAGATTCAGGGACAAT
>JAFPYA010000248.1 GCA_017412445.1 Clostridia bacterium | reverse complement strand
ATATGCCCGTAGCCTGGACCAAGTTCTGGGGCAACGGCCGCGTGTTCTATACCTCCCTGGGACATCACGACGACGTATTTGACAAGTCCCCTAACGCCGCAATAATCATGGAGCGCGGGCTTGTATGGGCGGGTGAAGGCAAGCAGTACGCCATCGATAACAAGCTCACAACAGAAAGATTTGAAAACACCGCAAAGATGTATTAAAGGAGGGCGCAAGCGTGAAACCAGTAAACGTTGCAATGATAGGCGTGGGCTGCATAAGCGGCATTTACCTTGACAATATCACCAAGGTGTTTAAGGACATAAAGCTGCTGGGCGTGTGCGATCTCGTAAGGGAAAGAGCCGAAAACGCTCAAAAGAAATACAATGTCCCCAAGCTCTACGAGACGATGTACGATGCCTTCAGCGACCCCGAGGTGGAGCTGGTATTGAACCTTACCCGCCCCTACGAGCACTTTGAAGTCAGCAAGGCGGCACTCGAGGCTGGCAAGCACGTTTACAGCGAAAAGCCGCTGGGCGCTTCGCTCGAGGAAGGACAGGCGCTGGTTAAGCTGGCTGAGGAAAAAGGCCTGATGCTCGGCGGCGCCCCAGATACCTTTATGGGCGCGGGCATACAGACCTGCAGGCGGCTGATCGATGACGGCTATATTGGCGACATCGTAGGCAGCGCGGCATTTATGATATGCCACGGCCATGAGACTTGGCATCCCGACCCCGACTTTTATTACCAGTTCGGCGGCGGCCCAATGTTCGATATGGGTCCTTATTACCTGACCGCGCTGGTAAATCTGTGCGGCGGCATCCAGTCAGTGATGAGCGCGAGCAAAAAGAGCTTTGACAAGCGCCTTATCACCAGTCAGCCCTTCAGCGGCACCGAGATCAACGTGAACGTGAATACCTACATCGCCGGCACAATTAAATACGACAGCGGCGCTATAGGCACGCTGTTCACCACCTTCGACGTGTACTATCCCTATCAGGCTCGCTTTGAGGTATACGGCAGCAGAGGCACATTGTTCGTACCCGACCCCAACGGTTTTGGCGGCCCCGTGAAGCTCTTCAGACCCGAGGACGGCGAGGTGCGCGAAATACCGCTGATGTACGACTATAAAGAGAACAGCCGCGCGCTTGGGCTGGACGACATGGCAGTCGCCATACGCACTGGCCGGGAAGCCCGCTGCGACTATCATCAGACCTTCCATGTGCTCGACGCGATTACGGGCTTTGAGCGCAGCGCCCAAAGCGGTTCATGGGTTGATATGAGCACGAAGTACACAAGGCACAAGCCCATGGTAAAGGCCGCGCTCATTGGACAATTGGACAAGTAAAGGATTTAAAGCCATGCGCCTGCAGGCAGTTGTTTGCCGCAGGCGCGTTTTGTTTTCATGCAGCGAAAAGCTGCGGTTGGAGCTTTGGCAAATTTGAAGTGCGCTTTCATATCCCATCTTATTGGGTTCTTTTTGCCATCTCGTTCTCGACCATGGCTACCAGTTCCTCAGGCGCAACGCCGAGCGCCTGGGCTATGCTCCAGAGCGTGTCGAGCCTCGGGGTCTTTTTGGCGCTTTCGAGCGCCGCCCAATGGCTGCGCGAAATGCCGGCCAGGGCTGATGCGTCATCCTGAGTGAGTCCCCTTTGCACGCGCAATTTGCCAAGCGCCGTTGCGAATGCCTTGCTGTTATAGATCATGCAGCTTCCTCCTTTCTCCATAACAGCACATGCATTTTTCGCGTTAAAGCTGACCGCGCGGCGGAAGACTCACATGCAAATATACCCTACCGTATTATAAAGCAAGCAAAAGCGCATTTTGTCATCGAAAGAATACAAAATGCGCTATGTTTGCGAATAAGACGAGGATTGAAAGAAAAAAACGCGCCCCGCTGCATTCAGGCAGGGGACGCGATTCTCAAAAAGGGGTTTACATCAAAGCGTATTGATGGTATAACAAAATTTTTTAGTCTCTTCTCTTTCCCAGTATCTGAAGTATCCTGAGGAAGAGGTTAATTATGTCGAGATAAAGGTTTGCCGAGGCGGCGACCGCGTTGTTTACGGTGCAGGCGCACACGTTGCAGCGCGCCCAGTCAAAGCCTATGAACAGGCCAAACAAGCCGGCGCCGAGCCACGCCCAAACATAATCCATGGCAGTGGAGCGGAAGATGAGCCAGGTCACGAGCTCGCCTACGATAAGTATAATCAATCCTACGCCGAGCGTTTTGCCCATGGAGAGGAATATGTTGGGCTTGATGCTTGCGGCAATCATGAACGCGGCGGTGATTATCGCCGTAAACAAAACCGCAATACCTATTGTGGCTGTATCATAGCCTGCGAGCGCCACGCACAACACGATGCCTACGGGCACCGCAATCAGATTATAGCCTATGAAGGTGGTAATGGTGTTGTTTCTGTGCACGAGCACTGCGCCCAGTATCGCACTTATCAGATAGCCGATGAATATTACGGTGCTGCCGCCGTTTATGGCATAGCTTACAACCTTGTCGCCCAGCAGGGTTACAGTGAGGAAGTTAAGCAGAAAGCCCCACAGGAGCAGGCCGCCTATCAAAAGATT
>JAFPYA010000247.1 GCA_017412445.1 Clostridia bacterium | reverse complement strand
CCGCTGCGCTGGCCGCGCTTATCGACTCCCTCATTGCTTTAAGCCCTGGCCACTCTCAACCTTGTGAGTATATTATACTACTTACGTAATTAGTTGTCAATAAGGCTGAGCCACTACTTACGTAAAATGTCCGTTAATTACGTAATTAGTTTGCTTTTTGTGGTATAATGCCTTTATTAAAAGACGGAGGTCAAGATATGCCTAAAAAGCAAACTGAATGGTCACGCGCATATAATGCAAAGGCTTATGATCGTGTGTCTGTCATGCTCCCCAAAGGCCGTAAAAGCGACGTGGAGGCCCACGCCCAAAGTAAGGGGCTATCTGTCAATGGATTAATAAACGTGCTTCTGCGGTCAAATATGGGACTTACAGAAGATGCGTGGAATGCAAAGCCTGAAGAATAATTCCCTAATCAATCCTCCGGCATAGCCGGAGGATTGCTAACGCGCGTGTAAAGGCCACAATTGAGCAATTTCGGGCATTATGACAACGCTTTGGCTATAGCACGGTCAAGAACAGCGCCGGGATCGCAATACTGAATATTTTCTGCTGCAACCGAATCAGCCTTTGCCGCTGCCTTGTCGGCCATGTCGATGATCGTCCGCGCTGCCTGTAGCTTGGCAAAATCATTCTCACCGTTGGCCATGACATCCATGATTGTTTGTTCCGCCTGTTTCCGCTTCTTCGCAAGTTCCTCAGCGCGTTCAAGCGCAAGTGCGTTTCGCGCATCCGCGTAAGCTTCCGCAAACGCCATGTCATTATGCAAATAATCAAAAAGTGTCCGCCTCGACAGTCCGGCCATCCGTGCAGCTTCCGAATAGCTGTTCGAATTGAGCAGCGCTTCAAGCGCTGCTGCCTTACGCTCATCCATCTTGCTCATCGTAGCACCGCCTTCAATTCAGCGACGACCTCAGCGGTCAAAAATACTGGTTCACCGCTTGGTAAAATGAAGCCGTGCCCGCCTTCTCGATCTCGATAATACCGGAGGCATAACCCCTCGCCGCCTTTGACGCCAACCGGAAGCCTTGCCACTGAATCACGGTAAGCACATCTTGCCCTATAATCGCACCTGTCGCACTCCAGCGCCATTATATCCTTCTGTGCTGCTTCCTGGGCTTGTTGCCGCTCAGAAGCAGATAAAGCCGTTAAATGCATCGCCATAATGACGTCGGGTGTCTTCAAGTCTGTAAATGCAGATTCAACCTTCGCCCGACGATATGATTCAAACATTCTCAACCCCCCTTAAATCCCGAATAGACCGGTCAAGTACTCGGCGGCGAGTTTGCCATCGAGCCGATCCAATAAATCTGCTTTTGCTGCCTCTGTCATCGAGCTACCCGCGGGAAATCTAACACATTCCCTAAACAAAAGCGGCATTGAGACGGCGTATTCTGTGCCTGTAGAATCCTGCTTTACAAGCTGGACTTCATTCGGGTGTGCCGCCTGTGCCTTGCGTAGCCCTTTGAGCCATGCGCGGTCGTCGCTGATCACATGAACCGTCTTGTGATCGCTGCTAAGTTGTATGGTTGCTTTGTCGTCTTTAAGTCTCATTTTTTGTTCACCTCGTTTTTTATTCTCAATCCCTGTGTGTAGTCGTGGGATTTGAGTGCTTATGTGCTGGCAAGGCAAACACCTTACCCTGATGTGATAGGTCAAAATTATCAAGTCATTCTCTTGACGGCTCGACCTTAAAATTGATTCTGGTGGCAGCCCTTACCTCGTGCATGCGTGCCTTGAGTTCGTTTCGACGCTCGTCGGTCAATTCGACCCGCCTGGGCGGTCTTATACTGGACTTGAGCAAATAATCAACCTGGACGCTGAACCTTGCGCCGTACCTGTCCGCACTCAAGAGCTGAACGGCGGCTGGGTATTCAGCTGCAGCCCTTTTGAGCTTGCCAAGCAGCGTTGCGCCTTTTGAAGCGTACACAGTTGCCGTTTTGTCATTGTTGTCAATCGTGATCGTTACTTCGATTTCAGAGTTCATAATTATCCTCCCTTGATGATAATCGTCTATAAGCGTCAGATCGACGCCGTTGTACAGATAACAAGCTCTCCGGTTCTCGCCCTGCCGGGCAGGGATAGCGCCTCAGATATTCTTCGTACACCTCCGGCCACGGCTGCCCTTCTAAGTCAAAAAGCTGAACGATAAGCCGCGCCCGCTCATTTAATGCCGATAGAAGCGCTTCCCTCTCAGCTATTGCCCGCTCAAGCTCGAGTTTTCGCCGCGTCTTCGCCGTTATCTCCCTTGTTACAAATCGTGCTTCCTTCGTCTCGTTCAGAGCAAAACGCGCTGTTGGGTCAGACTCAGATCTGCCAGAGGCTCGCACCCCTGCCCCCGAATAATTGCTCACCGGCGCAGCCGGGCTATTGGCGACCTTCCGTAGCCTTTCAAGCTGCTGGATCTCGGCTTCTATTCTTTCAAGCGCGGCCCTGTCCTCCGGCAGGCATTGGAGCCATGCCGCTAAGCGTTCGCTCCGCTTGTCCATTCATCCTATCACCCCGATTATTTATTCCGCGTGGGCTTGCCTAAGTAGCTATTAGCCGTCTGCAGGCCGCCCGGTCGGTCATAGTACCGATGAATCAGCTTGTGGCAGTTATCGCACAGCGTGCAGATGTCCTTCATGACGTCCTCGTGCCCAAGTGACCTATAATGCAGATGGTGAGTTTCCCAATCGCCTGCACCAACTCGCTTGCCACACATGCAGCACCTGCCGCCGTCGATCCTCAGCCGCTCCAGCCGCTTCTTTTGCCATGCGTCCGTTTTGACATAGGTTAAATACTCTCGACTGTGCTCTGTTCTCATGCTTACCCTCAGATCACGAGGTCGCCCGGCCCCATAGGTACAGGCTTACCGATAGTGTTCCCTCGATAGTGTTTAATCCCGTTCTGCCTGCCCTTCCTGCGCTTATCCTCGTCTGCCTTAACCTCGCCCAACGTCTTGAATCCGGCTTCTACAATACGGTTTAGAATCGACCTAACATAGCCATACGACCTGTTACCTGCAGCACAAGCTTCATCAATCGCCCAAATGATAATATCCTCCGGCAGTGAATCCCTATAGCTGTCCAGCTCATCAACGTTATTCCTGCTCAGATATTTCAAAGTATTTGTAGCATAGGTTATTAGTTTATCGGCAGCAGCGGGGGCCTCTGTAGTATTATCTACTTTGTTTATAACCACCGCCTCTTCTATTCTACTCTTATCTAAATCTAATCTAATCTTATCTATACTACTCTCGGTTTCCAGTTGGTTGCCATTTGGTTGCCATTTGGTTTCCAGTTGGTTGCCATCGGTTAGACGAACGAGCAGCTCTTTGTATACGCTTTCATGATAACGGTCGAGGCGAATTGTATTATTTGTTTTCCAGTCAAGGATACAGGTAACCAGCTCATCGTTCAGTATCTTAACAAAGCCTTTACTTGCAAGCACCCTCAGATCGTCTTCATTCGCGCCGGTCTGCCTCATTACGGTAAACGCCTCGACGACTCCATCATCGTCCGCATACATCCCTAAGTCGTAATACAGCAACCGGGAGGACGGCGGCATTTTCAGGAATTTACCTGCTCCGATTATGCTCTTTGCAAACATCCGTTTCTCAGCCATAAGCCTAAGCCCTCGCTTTTTTTGAATTTACGGTAATAGTCTGTTCTTCCTCGATCATCTGCAAAGCCCCTGCAGCCCCTAACCGCTCAAGCAGCGCCGGGACGTTTATCATGTACACCTTGCCGCTTTTAACGTGGGGGACAGATCCGTCTTTGCAGCCCTTCCGGAGGAAGAATTGACTCAACCCCGTTGCCCGGCATGCGTCCTCAATCTTCATGAATGGTGTCACCTCTCAGCACCTCCCCGCTCTGCAATCCGTTTGTCAATCGCCGCCATGATTCGCTTATTCATCGCTGCAGTCAGCGGCAGCCTCAGCGCACGGCTCAGACCGTCCGCCCGAATGCCCATAACCTCGGCAACAGCCTTGAACGTCAGCCGCTCCTCTGCTATACGCTGCCGAATTCTCAGATTCTCCATGTTCAAAAATATCACCTCGTTTTTTTATCAAAATCCCTTGACTTGCACGCAAGCATATTGTACAATAATAGCATGATAATATCAAACAAAATAT
>JAFPYA010000246.1 GCA_017412445.1 Clostridia bacterium | reverse complement strand
GTTCCCGTGCGCGTCCGTGAACGTGGCCGCCAGCGCCGTATTTGCAAGCGCGAAGCACATGATAAGCGCATAAATCAGCGTATTTCTGAGTGTTTTCATTTTTCCTCCTCGTCGTCAGGCGACAGTGTCTTTTGAGTGCAGGTGATTCCGCGGCCTTTATCACAAACAATAAAAGGCGCCGCAAGCCACCTTATGATGGCCCTCGGCACCTTCAGATACCGGTTTTTCTCCGGGGTGTTTTTGTGTTTGGCCGCCTGCTTGTGCATAGCGTTCGCAGCTTGTGCTGTTGAGAGATATTTTAGCACGGGGACCCGCGTTTGTCAATAAATCGCCGTAATTTAGCATTAAAGGCGGACTTTTTAACCTCTGAACCGCGCTTGCAGGCGCAAACTGGCGTTTTTGATATGCGGCCGGCTTATTCGCCCTGAGGCGCGATCGTTTCGGTCGTTTCGACTGCAGGGTCTGCCGCTGCGGCGTTCTCATCCTTCATGGCGTCGTTCACCAATTGGATTTGTTCGACGAACTGATTTATAACGCTTTCTCCGGCGTCAAGGTCCGCGTCGTCATTGGGGATTCTCAACACACAGCCTACAAAGCCGAGCTTGTTGGGCGCCATATACTTTTCAACAAGGGGCGCATTGCCGAGCTCAACGGCCTTGGAGTGAACAGTTTCGATAAAGCCGTTCGCGGCGGACGCAAGTGAGAACGCGAGCAGTATGGCTATGACTGCCATAACGACAGCGCCTATCCCCTTGCCGCCTTTTGCGAGTGAGATGACCGCCAGCAGCGCGCCTACGCCCGCTATGACCGTGCAGATTATTGCGCCGGTTGTGCCCGCTATAAAGCCCGTAAGGGGCGCGGCCAAAAGACCTATAAGAGCTATGATAGTACCTGTAACAGAGAGTGCGTTCCTGCGTTTTTTCATTTTGAAGCCTCCAATTATGTTTTTATTTGACATCGCGTCTGTCGAAAACGCGAATTGCGAGTGCGAGGAAGATTGCGCCGAATATCAGCGCCGAAAGTATTGCCGTAAGTATCTCAGGCTGCGTTTCGCAAAGTATTGCGTCGGGCATGTAATCGCTCAGGCTGAAATTCTTTATGCCGACTCTCTCGAGCAGCGTCGAGATCAGTCCGTATACGATGGTCATCATAGGGCTGCCCATGAGCACCGCCAGTATAGCTCCAAGCGACTTGAGCCTCAGCGTGGAGACCACGAACACAAGGAGCGTGGCGACCGACTGCATCAGCAGCAGCTTTATAAAGAACGTGCCTAACGCACTTGCGACCTCTGCGTCCCAGACTATTGTGCGCAGGAACATCGTGCCCAATATGTTGAGCAGCACGCCCACACACATGAATATGAGGTTATGAGGTATGGTCGCAAAGAACTTTGAAAACACGGTAAGTCCCCTTGCGGGCAGCTGAC
This sequence comes from Clostridia bacterium, assembly GCA_017412445.1. Taxonomy (GTDB): domain Bacteria; phylum Bacillota; class Clostridia; order Christensenellales; family Aristaeellaceae; genus RUG14130. The sequence continues at coordinate 7,136 of JAFPYA010000246.1, read as the reverse complement.
CCGCGATGTTCTTTATATAGCCGTGCTCGATGTCCGCGTTGTAATAGGATACGAGCGATATAAACGGAAGTATCGCGCCGAAGCTGCCCGGAAATAACGGGCTTAAGAGGATGGCCGACATTTTTTCCTGCTTATCGAACAGGTCAGCGGCACCTTCTCCGGCCAACGCCGCAGCAAGCAGCGAGAACGCCTTTTCAATTGGCGTGGAGGCCAGCGCAAGCAGCGCCGAAATGGCAAGGCAAATGATGAACGGCTTGGATTTGAACAGCCTGTACAAATCCATTTTGATTAAATTAAGCATTTACATTGCCTCCCGTCTTGCTGAGATAGTAGTCTTCAAGGGTGGCGTTGCGGTGATAAATCTCATGAAGCGGTATTCCCGCCCTGATTATCGCCTCGGCCATTGCCGCGGTTTCCTCAAGGCGCTCCTCCACGCGCACAAGGCCTTCCTTGTCAATTGCGGCCTTAGTGATGCCTATGCCCTTCAGGGCATCGAGCGTCTTTTGACCTTCGCCGCTTCGAATCATCACGCACAGTCCCGTGCGGCTTTCAAGCTCGTCTGTAGTGAATTCGTCTATCAGGCAGCCTTCGCTTATTATGCCGTACACATCCGCAAGCTTGCTGAGCTCGTCCAGTATATGGCTTGAAATCATAACGGAGATGCCCCTTTCGTCCCTCAGGCGAGCCAGTATCCTCCTGACCTCAACGATGCCCTGAGGGTCGAGGCCGTTAATGGGCTCGTCCAACACCAGCAGCTTCGGTTCGCCTATAAGCGCAAGCGCGATGCCCAGGCGCTGCCTCATGCCCAGCGAGTAGGAGCCGGCCTTTTTGTCGGCGTCCTCGGGCTTGAGGCCCACGGTCTTCATAAGCTCCTCGACGTATCCCTTAGGCTTTATGCCAAGCCCCAGACACTTTATTTTGAGGTTCTCATAACCCGACAGCTTAGGGAAAAGCCCGGGATGCTCTATCAGTACGCCCACGTTCTTGAGCATGCGCTTCATTTTGAGCCCCGTCTCGCCAAAGAGCGAATAGCTGCCCGAGGTGGGCGTGGATAAGCCGCTGATCATGCGCATGATGGTAGTCTTGCCTGCGCCGTTGCGGCCGATGAGGCCGTATATCTTGCCCTCCTCGATGTGCATGTTTATATCCTTGGCGGCCGCCTTCTGACCGTACATCTTGGTGAGCGCCATAGTTTCAAGTATGTAAGCCAAGCTTTACACCTCTTTCAATCTAACTCTGTTTTCATTTGACATTCGGTTTTTTTTACGGTTAAACCGCGTAAGCGGCAGCCATGCGGCCCTGTTTTATCATTATTTAACATAACAGCGCATATCACCGCCGCAAAGCACAAAAAAACACTCCCCTCTGCCGTAATCGTCATATCCGGCGGAGGGGAGCTTCTTTCTGTTGTAGCGTTTTTTACTTTCTACGCGCTTTGTTACCGGGCTGAACGCCCATGTGCCTCGTTTTTTGGCGTCGAGCGCTTTTCTCGCCCGCTTGCTCAGCTTTTCCCTGGGGATGAACCTGTCCATAAGTATCACGTTCCCTTCTTATGCGTAGTTTACTGATGCTTCACAGGCTTTTTGACGTATGCAAAGCTTGCTTTGTTCCCAAATTCCGGTGCAAAGCGGAAGTGTGCCTTGCGGCTTCAGCTCTTAAAGCCCAGGCCCGCCGCTATCTCTTCGGCGAGCACCCTGTAGCCCTCGTCAGTGAAGTGCAGCCCGTCGTTGCCCTGCAGGCGCGCCTCGTTTTCTGGGGTGATTACGCGGCTTAACGCAAGGTCTATGAGCGGCAGATTCATTTGCTTTGAAAGGCTCCTCACAAAGCCCACAGCCTCCGCCACCTGAGGCGCGTAGCCGCAGTTTGAATACATAGGGTTCACGGTCGCGTTCGGCGGAGTGCAAAGGTATACCTTAGCCTCGGGCACGTCCGCACGTATGCGCTTTACGAGCTCTGTGTACGCCTCGTTTTCGGGGCTTGAGCCTTCAGATGCCTGCCCGCCGTTTGTGCCGAGCATTATAACTACGACGTCGGCATCCTGCACCTCGATTTCACCCGTCTTATACCATGCGAGCATCGTCGAGGAGCGCCAGCCGCACCTGCCGTAGTTTCTCACCTCTGCGCCTGTGATCTTAGCAAGAAAGTTAGGGTAATTCACTTCTGTGACGTTCGCTACGCCGCGCACGCCCTTTATGCCGTGGTCGCCCTCGGTCAGGCTGTCGCCTATGCACGCAATAATCATGATGCCGTCTCCCGTTTACGTTTATTCTTTTGTCCACGAAATGTGTATTCTTTCGCCGTTTAACAGCCACTCCTCCGGGCGAATGCGCTCCATCCAGTCGAGAGGAATGAGCTCATCTGTTTGCGCAGCGCCGCTCAAAAAGGCCTTTTCAAGGTCGCTCTTTACCTCGCCCCTGCACTCTTTAGGCGCGCAGGAGACGAACAAAGGCGTGCCGCTTTTCGAAAGCAGCTTGAGCCAGCGGCGGTTGAGCTCCCATGGGATTTGCCCCGTTATGCCCACGCAGTCGGCGTCGACGTCGAACAGCGCCTTGTGCTGCGGCAGGCGGAAGGCCAGAGTGTTAACGCCCATCTTGACCGTGCGCTCCCATTCCCTGCCGCTGGTGTCGTCGCCCGTGCGGTTGAGATGCACCAGCCCCGCCGCGAGATGGCCGATTACGTTGCAGCCGAGAATTACCGTGTCCTTCGGTGCACTATCAAGTATGGTTTTGTAGAGCTTTATTATGACCTCCGCGCTCGTGAGGCTCCTGTCGAAAAAGCTCCAGCCGTCCAGAGCCATGAAGCCCGGGCGCTGAAAACCCCAGCAGCCGAATATGTCGCAGGTCGTATAGTCGTGCTTTATGAGCCTGTAGCCCCACTCAAGCGTGAAGCGGCGCGTATCCTCAGCGATTTTTTCGAGCACCGCAGGATGCGAGGGGTCGAGGCAGTTTGGATCGCGCATAAGGCGCATTTCATCCATGATATTCGGCGTCTCCCTGTGCGCGTCTGCCAGATACCGCACCCACAGGCCGGGCTTTACGCCCGCAGACGCGATTTCGGACGCCAGCGCGGCCATATCGCCAAAGCGCTCGTTTCCTGTATGCCACGGACCGTCGGTCGCGTTTTTCTGCCAGCCGTCGTCGATTACCATATACGGCGCGACGCCGTTTGCGGCGGTAAGTCCGCGAATCAGGGCGGTGTCGGCAAGAATCTCCCTTGCACTGCTTTTGCCGTAGGCGTAATACCAGTTGTTTGAACCGTACACCGTGCCTGGCACGGGCAGAACCGCGTCATTCAGCAGCCTGTAAAACTGCCGCATGGCCGCAAAAGCGCTGACACCCGCGTACTCGGCGAACACTGCCTCGCAAACCTTGAGTTCCCTTACGCCGAGCTCTACCCCGCTGCCGCCAGAGCGCACATCCGCCGTGAGCGTCACGCCGTCGTCGCTCACCTGCCACAGGCAAAACGCCGCAGGGCGGGTCTTTACGCCAAAGCAGCGCGTTACCCTGCCGCTCGCGTCGCAGTCGCTGTCTGAGCCGTTTGAAACGGCGCAAAGCCACGGCAAAGCCCGCTTTTCATCCACGGGCAGCCATTGCAAATCGCCGTAGCTGCGCTCCCAAGCGTCGCCAAGCACCTTTACGTTTTCGCAAAAGCGTTCCTCCTGTGAGAAATTCCATTTGAGCACAACATAGCTTACCGGCTCAGCCGACGAAAGATAGACGGCAAGCGCGCCATTCTCGATTATCTGCCTGATACGCGCGCAGGGCGCGTCAGGGGAATAGATTGCATCCGCTTCTCTCAGTTTCATATGCCTTACTCCTTCACTCACGGGATCAGTCTAGGGGTCCTTCTCAGCGATACGCTATTATCGGGCCGTCGAGTCCGGGCGGGTTTGAGACCATGCAGGCGGAGAAGCGCTCGGGCTGCCTGCGGCCGAGGGTCGTCGATACGATTATCGTAAGCGTATTTTCGCCCTCCCTCCAATGGCCCGCCGTGCGGAATACGAAGGGAGAGCAGATGCGGCGGGCGACTTCTTCTCCGTTTATCATCACCAGCGCCGTATCGCCTACGTTCTTAAGCTCTATCTGCTTTATGCCCTGCGCGCCATCGATATGGGCGGTGTAGCGCACCTTGCCCGCAAAGTCAGGCTTCAACGCTTCCACAGTCATGAGCTCGGAATCCTTTGCCGCTACGGTAAATGTATCCATGTCCTCGCAGTCGGCGAGGGCGATCTCCCATTTGGCCCGAAGCTCTTCGGCGTACAATTCCTCGCCTGTTTCATCGCAGATGTATTCATCCGACCCGTCAAACGCCAGTACCGCAGATTCGTAGGGCTTCAAGCTTACGGGCACTCTGCCGTCCTCGCTGAAGTGCTCCTCCACCCTGCCGCCAAGCAGGTCGAGGAAGGTGTAATGGCCTTTTACAGGCAACTCAAGGCGCGTGTCTATAGTGTCGGTCACGGATTCGTTGAAGAGCATAAACGTGTCGTTTCCGTCCTTTTGCACGCGCAGCGCGCGCAGGTAAGGCTCGTTTGTGCTGCACCTTATTGAACGCAAGTCAAGACTGTCTATGTACCCTGCAAGCTCATTGAGCCTCACGCACTCGGCGCACAATCCCTCAGTGATGGCGTTGACCTGCACAACCTTCACGCCCGCCTTCGCCAGAGCGTTTATGCGCTCTATTATGTGCTTTGGTATAAACTCCGCCTGAGGCACCACGAGCAGTTTGAATTTTGCGTTGCCGTCGTGCCAGAGCCCGTCATGAACTTCGGGGTGCTCGAGGTCGTCAGCGGGCACGAGGTCAAAATCTATCTGTGCTTCGGTCAAGACCTGCTCGATATATTCGTCAAGCATGAAGGGCCTGCCCGACCATTCCATCTCTGCGTGGTACAGTACGGCCACGTCGGTCACTCTGTTGCCGTCCAGGAGCTCAATCATTTTGCCCGTGTAGCGCATGAGCTCCTTAAAGTCGTCGAACTGCGGGTTTTCCCCTCCGCCGTAAAAATGCGGCGGGCAATCCGGATTAGGGTATACAGGCGAAAAGGCGTGAGGCACGAAACGGTTAACCCCGAACACCATAAAGTGATCTGTGAGCCACTTCATAGAGGGCACGTCCAGCCCCCAGCCGTAGGCGCCGAATATCTCACACATGGTGCGGTTTTTCATATGAGGGCGCAGGTGCGCCAGCGATACGCCCAGCCTCGACAGCGTGAAGCTGAAAAACAGCGGGTCAACGCAGCCCGCGGACAGCGCGCCGTTATGATCTGTATGCACGAAGCCCGGCAGTATCTGGGTGAGCACCACATCGAGGCCCGCCATGTCCTGTCCCTGCAGCGCCCTGAAATAGTGGCCCGGAGAACCGCCCAGACGGCAGTGGGAGTTGTCGTCCTCGATGATGTGGCCTATGTATTCCACGTTTCTTGCGCGGCACCAGTCCCCCAGATTCTTCGAAAAGTTTTTTGCGTACAGGGCGCTCACCGTGTCCATATAAGCCTCGCGCGCCTCGCTCGCACCCGTTCCCCCGTACCACAAAAAAGGCAGTTTGGGTAATATGTTCTCTCCGTATGCGTCCGAAAGCTCATTTTCAAGGCCGAAGCGCCACGGCAATGCCAGACCCGGCATGCCCACGGTTTTACGGTGGAAATTGACGTTGATTCCGCGCTTTTTCAAAAAGCCGTTTCCGAAGCAGGGCTCGTCCGAGAAAAAGCCGGCGAGCTCCTTTCCAAAGTACTCAGAAAAATGCTCGTAGTGCTTTTCGTACACCTCGTCCACCAGCAGCTTTACGGAGTCGGGGTCGAGCATATTTATATAGGCCTTGTCGTTTGACGCGCCTTCGTGCGTGATCCACAATTGGAATATGCGCCATACGCCCTCCGGGGCAGTGAACGAAAAATAGTGCTCGTACTCATCTACGTCAAGCACCCTGTATTCGCTCGTAAGCTCTTCACCCGTGCCGCTGCGCTTGACCGCCACTACGCCAAGCAGCCTGTCCTCGGGGCTAAAGGGATAGAGGCGCTGCGAAACGCGCCGCGGTCCTATCGCGTCGGTATGGAACTCGGCCAGATGCAGGCGGCGCTTGTTTGGATGCTTCTCGACTGCGCCCGCGGCGTAGCCAGTGGGATAGTGCTTGTCGTCCAGTATCCAAACTCGCATGCCGAGGCGGCGCGCCTCATCGAGTATCGCTTTGATAAGCTGCCACCAGCTCTCGCCACCGTAGTCCTCAAACGTGCGTGATTCGACGCACAACGCGTTCATGCCGCAGGATTTGATCGTCTCCATCATGCCGACCATTTGGGACGTCTCGGCGCTTGTCATCACCCACATGAAGGGCAAAAGAGCGTCGCTTGCGGCGCTTGAGGCAAGTATTCTCTCTATTCTCTGGTTCATATTTCCTCCGTTAGGCTGCGCGGGCACATACCCGTAACTGTATCGGCGCAGAATTCAGAAAGGACAGTCATCTATCGGAATTATATAATACTTTTCCCCATTTGGCAATAAGAACACCTGTTCCGATGAAAATTTGTTTGCTGCTCATGCGGCAGTGAATTGCAGCCTGGCTTAAAATTTAGCTAAAATATCATCAGAAATACGTGAATAATTTTGTTTAAACTTCCGTATTTTAGCTAAAATTGTATTGTATTTTTGTGTTAACTGTTGTATAATCTGGTTAGGCAGAAGATCTGTCAATATATGAAAGGAGTACGTCTCAATATGAAGAGAGTACTTACGCTCGTTGTTTGCCTCGTGCTGCTTTGCAGCGTGGCATTGGCGGAGCCGGTGTACAACGCCCCTGGCGAGTACCCCATCGCCAACGAAGTTATTACCCTTAAGATTCTCGCTCCCCAGGACGGCGAATACAGCCGCGCGGAGAACCTGCAGACCCTTGAGCTCGAAGAGAAGCTCGGCATCAAGATCGAATGGGAGATCGCGCCCAGCGGCAGCATGCAGGACAAGCTCTCTACCGTGTTCCTCAGGGACCCCGCCGATCAGCCTGACATCATACTGACCGGTGTAGGCGCCGCTGACAGGCTCAGCATGATCAAGGAAGCCGAGCTCGGCGCTCAGGGCTACATACTGCCCCTGAACGAGTACCTCGACACCGTTTCCGTCGGCTACGCGGCCGCCTTTGAGAAGCTGCCC
>JAFPYA010000245.1 GCA_017412445.1 Clostridia bacterium | reverse complement strand
GGCGCGGCGGGGCACACCTACGGCCACAATGCTATAATGCAGTTCTATGACAGCAGCAAGGGAAAGAAAGGCTCCTACGGCGTAAAGGACGACTGGCGCGACGCCATGGATCATCCGGGCGCCTTCCAGATGCAGTATGTGAAGCGGCTCGTTGAGAGCGTGGACTTCACGCACGGATGCGCTGCCGATGAGCTCGTTCTTGGCGGCCAGAGGGAGCGCCACGAGCGCGTCGCGGTGCTTGCTGGCGCCGATTTCCTTATAGCTTACAGCTTTACCGGCAAAGAGTTTTCGCTCGACGTACGAAAGCTTGCGGGCAAGCGCGCGTACCTGATGAATCCGGCCACGGGAGAATACTCTGACGCGGGAGAAATTGCAGGCGACAGCTTTACCTACACTCCCTCGGACAAATATGAAGACGTGGTCGTGCTTATAAAATAAGACGAGACATGAAATTCACTTTATGAAGGCTTACTACCACCTGCCGGGTCTGTTTGAATTCTACGAGCTCTACAGCCTGTATTTGCCTCTGTTTCGCCAGCACAGGGAGTATTTTTACGATTGGTGCGAGATCGGCTCGATCTACGGCGCCCCCGCCGATTGCCTCTGGGGCGGAGGGCGCGTCGGCTTTGGCGAGGACAGACCGCGGGACGTAAAGCGGCTTATGGATGAATACGGCGTTTCGGCGCGGCTCACGTTCAGCAATTCGCTGCTTGAAGGACGGCATCTTTCGGACAAAAAATGCAACGCGCTGTTGGCTATGTTCGAGCGCGGTACCGTTCAGAACGGCGTAATAATCACCTCCGATTTGCTGCTTGAGCATATCAGAACCAACTACCCGGGGTTCTACTTTGTTTCGTCCACCACAAAGGTGCTCACGAGCTTTGAAGCCCTGAGGGCAGAAGTGAACCGCGATGAATTCAAATATGTGGTGCCGGATTTCAGGCTGAACAAGTCATTTAAAGACTTGAACGCGCTTAGCGAAATGCAGAAGCGCAAGGTTGAGTTTTTGCTCAACGAATGCTGCGCCTTCGATTGCCCGGACAGAAAAGCGTGCTACGAAAGCGTCAGCCGCAAAAGCCTCGGTGAGGATGCGCCCGAGCACGTCTGCCTGTCGCCCGTGGCATCAAGGGGCTACCGCTTCTCGGACGCGATGCAAAACCCGGGCTTTATAGGCACAGACGACATACTGGACGTTTACATGCCCATGGGCTTTTCACAGTTCAAGATAGAGGGCAGGTCGCTTGGCAGCGCGGTGGTGCTGGAGATGCTGCTTTACTACATGGTCAGGCAGGAATACCGGCTCAAAGTGCGCGAAGAAATCTATCTTGACAGCTCGCTCGATTTGTTCTGACGCGCCCGTACAACAAGGAGGCAACTATATATGACGGAAACAGACGGAAGCACCACACAAAGCGTGGGCAGTATAATAAACACGATAAAGGGCGCGAGCCTTGAAAACCTGATTTACGCGCTCATCGTGCTCGTGATAGGTCTTGTCGCGGTGAGGCTCGTCATAAAGGGCTTTCACCGCCTGCTCACGCGCACGAAGCTGCCCGAAACGCTGCACAAGCTCATTGTGACACTGGTTCGCATACTGCTGGATATAGTGGTGATACTGTCTGCCGCAGGCAAGGTCGGAATACCGATAACTTCATTTGTGGCGCTCCTGTCTCTGGTGGGACTCGCTGCCTCGCTCGCCGTGCAGGGGCTTTTAACGAACGCAGCGGGCGGCATAATACTTGCCGTAAACAAACCCTTTAAGGACGGAGACTACATAGAGCACGATTCCATAAGCGGCACAGTGAGCGAGATAAGCATGCTCAACACGCGCCTGCTCTCGCCGGACGGCAAGACAATATACATACCCAACGGCCAGCTATACACCTCAAGGCTCATAAACTACACCTCGCACGGGCTAAGGCGCGTGGACATAAGCCTGTCGGCCTCATATGACGCTTCACCCGAAAAGGTCAGAGCCGCGATACTGCCCGCGGCAATCAGCACGCCAAACGTGCTTAACGATCCCGCGCCGCAGGTGCTGGTTGAAAAGTACGCCGACAGCGCTATAGAATACACACTGCGCGCATGGTGCAAAAGCGGCGATTTCATGCAGGTAAAATACGACCTGACCGAAATGCTCTATGGCGCCTTTGCCAAGGCGGGTGTCGAGATGACATATCCTCACATGAACGTACACATTAAATAAAAGCATACCGAATACTACCGGAACGGCAAAACGGGGCGCGGCAAACCGCACCCCGTTTTTAATAAGTCTTCAGTAAAGATGGAACTCCCTGCTCTGCTCCTGCCACGCCTTAAGCTTTTCGCAGTCGCGCTCTATGAGCTCAGGGCCGTTCAGCTTGCCCAGACGGTATTCGTCTGTGCCCAGCAAGCGGTCTATACTGCCCGTCCACTCGAATTTATCCGGGTACATAGCGCGGATTTCGTCCATGAGCGTAAGCCCCATGAGCGGGCTGTCGGCAACGGCCGGGTCAAGCAGATGTATCTGTACGCCCGCGCACTGCTGTCCTGCGTGCTTTGAGGCAGTGGGGCAGAAATACGCCTCGCGGAAGTAAAAGCCCGGCAGGTGCTTTTCGTTCATGCGGCGCGACAGCTCGAAGGCGTCTATAAACGGCGCGCCTATCAATTCAAAGGGCAATGCGGTACCGCGCCCTTCGCTTATGTTGCTGCCCTCGAATATGCAGATGCCGGTGTTGATTTCGGCGGTGCGCGCAGAGGGCAGGTTGGGCGAGGACGGCACGAATATGAGCCCCGTGTCGCCGTAATGCATCTGCCTTTTCCAGCCGCTCATTTTTACCCCGGTCAGGTCGAGGTCGAGGTGCAGGTATTGCCTGACCCACAGCGCAAATTC
>JAFPYA010000244.1 GCA_017412445.1 Clostridia bacterium | reverse complement strand
TCATAGACCACTGTCTCGCCGTCGTGTACGGCTTCGAGCGCGATTTTTTCCTGACAACACAATGCCTGATAGTCGATAAAGTCGACTATCAGCTCATTGTTGATTTTTGCAATTGTGTCGCCGGGCTTTAAGCCCAGCTGGTCGGCAATGCTGCCGTCCTCTACGCTTTTGATTTTATGCAGCATATCAGGTGACCGTTACGGGCGTACCTCCTCCGCAGTGATCGTAAATCCACTTTGCGTCCGCGACGGACAGGCGCACGCAGCCATGCGAAGCCTTTTTGCCCAGCTGGCTTATGGTGCCGCTGCGAACAGACTTTTCACTTCGCGCAGAATATATTACCGAGTGGAAGAGTATGCCGCCGTCTATGGTCCAGGCATACCTTGCCCAGCAGTCGAACTCCTTGAAGTAATACCATTCGCTTATCTTGCCGGTGTTCCAGTAAGTGCCTTTAGGCGTAGGCGTTTCGTTTTTGCCGCTTGAACACTTGAAGGTCTTTATGGGATTCTCGCTGAAGGCCGTGCCTTTCCACTCGTACACGTATACCCTTTGCTTTTGCGTGTTCACCGTGATTTTGTACTGAGTGACAACCGTATCGGAGGCTATCGCCTGGTCTGAATAGAGCAGCCTCTGGGTTCTCTCGTCGCCGATGCCGTTTTGGGGCAGGTGGTTTCGGTACTGGAAGTATTTGAGCGCAAGCTCCGTCTTGCTGCCAAACACACCGTCTGCCTTGCCCGTGGTCGAGCGCATGTAGCCGAGGGTTATCAGCCTGTTTTGCAGGCGCTTGACCTCGTCGTTCTTGTCGCCGTTTCTGACGTCTTCCTTATAGCACTCAAAATTCTTTGAGGTAAGCTCGTCTACCAGCTCCTCTGTGACCACGCCGTCGCTGACGTATGGCGTTGCCTCAGGGGCAAAGCGCAACGTGGGGGTCGGAGTGGGTATGAGGTCGTACACCTCTACAGTATCGCCGGTCTCGGGATCCTCGGTAAATCTGGGCGTAATCTGAGGCGTGGGAGTGGGAGTAATCCACGGCGCGGTCGGCTGAGGCGTGGGCGTAGGATGCTTTTTCAGGCGTTCCTCAACCATCTCGTGCACGTAGGCTTGTGCCAGCTTTACGGCTTCGTCCGTGCGGTTGCCGAAGGATCCGTCCACGTCGCCGCTCAAAAAGCCATACTTAACGAGTATAGCCTGAACCTCCTTGACCTCGTCGCTCTGTATGCCCAGGGCAAAGGGCGTGGGCGAAGGCTCGGGATCCATGACGGCGGAGGACGAGTATATCGCGTCTATCACGCGGGCGTCCGCGATGCCGTTTACTTCAAAGCCGTTTACGTACTGGAAGTATTTTACCGCGTTTGCGGTTTCTGCGCCGAACTTGCCGTCCGCAGTGCCGCCGAAATAACCCAACTCCTTAAGGCGATTCTGAAGCCTAAGTACGTCCTTTGAGCCGTTTTCATCGTTTATGCCCTCGTACAGCGCCGAATTCTTTACCATAAACGGCGTGGGCGTAGGCGTCGGTGTGGGCGTGGGCGTAGGCGTCGGCACAGGTGTCGGCGTTGGCACGGGCGTGGGCGTAGCCATCGCCGTGGCCTCAGGTGTGCCCGTGACCATAAGTATGTCAGCCTGCGTCGTCTCTGTCGAGGGAAGCAAGGCAATCATGATCACCGCGCCTATAACTATAAGCGCATATATCAGCTTACGCATCTTTCTCCTCCATCTTTGCTATGGGAAATTGACTGATTCTGAGCTTTGTGCAGCCGTATGGCACGAGGCAAGCAGTGATTTCGCCTCCCTTGCCGCATTCGGGAAGTATCGGTATCGCGCCTGCGTCCGAGCCGCTGAGCGGCCACTCGGTTTTGCAGATTTTTGCCATAAGCTTTGTGCTGCCGTCGATTCCTTCAAAGCCCGGCTGCTGCGCTTCGACAAGCTTCATGCTTTCGTCCGCGTTGAGCGCGTACATGTCGTTTTCGCCGCGCCTGACGTCCATCCGCCTTATGCCGTTTTCGTCGGTCGAAAGGGCTTCCTTGCCCTCAAGCGGCAGCGCCATGAGCAGTGATCCCACTTCTACCGAAGCCGACTGGCGGCTCCATCTCTTTACGAGGGGCATCCTCGGCAGGTTTATGCGCACCGTGCAGTCGCTCGTCCACTTTTGCCTTATGCACGCGGTTTCCCCCGCCCTGACACTCATTATCTCGCCGCCGGGCAAGTGTATCATGGGATTGACCGCCCATGAAGGAATTCTGAGATACAGCGGGAACTCGATGGGACGTTTTGCTGTTATGGCGATTTCGACATTCTCGCCAAACGGATAATCGCCGCTTACATCGAGCCTTACAGGCACGGATTCAATAGTGTGGCTTGCCGAGCAAGGCGCATAGCTCACCGCGCTCAGGCCTTCGTCGTTTGTGGCTTGCCACAGGCAGGACGCAAACCTGCCGTAGGCGTCCGCGACCTCGATTATGCCGCCCGTGGCCGTATCATCCGTGAATTCGTTTGCGCCGTCCGGGGCGTTGTACCAGCCGTGCCCCTCGCCCGAACAGTCGATCTGGTTCGTCTGCTGGAGGCTCTGGCACAGGCCCGTCTTTTCGTCAAGCGCGGCGGGCAGGGCGTTGAACGCCAGCTTTTCAAGCGCCTCAACGGGCTTATCGCCGAAGCTGCCCGCGTCAAGCAGGGTCTCTATGGAGCGCATGGCCTCGACCACGGCGGCGGTATTCGTGCCCGCAGAGGGGTCGCTGCCGTTGAGATGCTCGTCGCATGTGAACATGCCAAGCGCCGTGCCGTGGTACTTTATCAGCTTCTCCCAGCCGTACTGGAAGCCGTTTAATTCCTTAAAGCCGGTTTTAAACATGCTGACCACGCCAGGTGCCTTCAAGCCGTTTGCAACGTTTACGCCGCGGGTCTGGTGGTAATACGAGGCAAAGAAGGGGTGATTTTCACCCTTTAGGTCATGCTTTTCTTCGTTCATTCCATCGTTCAGGCGCTTGAGCGTCATCGACTTCGACATGGGCTGCACGTTCGGGAAGGTACTGAAGATCGTAGTCCAATCGAGCATCTGGTCTTTTAAGCGCTTGCAAAGCTCGGGCAGATGCTTTTGTCCGGTTATGTTGTAGACCTTGAGCGCGGTATATATGTTGTCCGCCGCCCACGCACAGGCTGTGCCCTCGAGCGGGTGGGACGAAAGATTTCTGAATTCGTATCTGAAAAAGTTATCCATGAACACCAGCACGCGCTTATCCGAGGTGTAGCCCAGATAAGCATACGCGGCGTTCATATATATTATGCGGGGCAGGTAGTCGCCGCCCTCGTCAAAGCCAAACCAGCCGTCCTCCCTCTGGGAGCTTATGAGCCGTTCCATCCCGGATTGGGCAGCTGCCTTGAGCTTTTCGTCGTCGAGCGTATAGGCCATGTGGATCAGCGCATCCAGCGCAAGCGCTGCCCTGTCCGGCGCCGTTTTTTCGGATTCGGATGCCTTTAATGCAAGCTCCGAAAGGCGGGTGGCCTGCTTTTGCATCGTTTCCTTGAGCCAGCCCTCGGGCTTGATTTTGCCGAGGCTCAGATTTGTCCTTGTGTTGGGGCTAAGGGGTGCGCGATTGAAAAATGCCTTCATTTGCCGCCTCCACGTTTATATTTGTTTATGACAGGCTTGCTGTCCGGTGCAAACATATGGTACTCACATTCGATTTTGCCATTGTAAAACCTGCGCCGTCTGCTTGCGTAATAGCCGAATTCCCTTTCAAAGCCCATGTCGGCCGAAAACACGCTCATGCCCCAGCCGCGGCAGCGCTTGTAGAGCGCGCCGAGCTGCCTTGCGACCGCATGCGCCGCGCGTACATCGCCGAGGCGTTCGCCGTAAGGCGGGTTAGCTATCAGCATGCCGGGCTCACCGGTCAGGGCGACGTCTCTCAAATCCGCGACGTTCAACTGTATTCTGTCCGAAAGCCCCGCCTGCTTCACATGGCGCTTGGCGAGCTCTATGGCTTCGGGGTCTATGTCGCTGCCCGCGATGTCGATTTTTCTCAAATAACACTCGTCGTAACGGCTCTGCGCCTGTCTTCTGACGGCCTCGAGCTCATCTTTGTTCACAAAGCCCCAGTCCTCCATCGCAAAGGCGCGTCTGAGGCCGGGCGCGCGGTTAAGCGCTATGAACGCCGCTTCTATAAGCAGCGTGCCCGTGCCGCAGCAGGGATCGTACAGAGGCTGCCATGGATGCCAGTCGCTGGTTAACACAAGCGCGGCGGCCAGCGTTTCCCTGAGCGGCGCTTCGCCGTTCCAGGTGCGGTAGCCCCGCTTTGAAAGAGGCTCGCCCGAGGCATCGAGGCTCACGCGCGCGAGGTTGTCGCGTATATCGACGTCTATCTGCACGCTTGCCCCCGTTTCGGGAAGGCGGCTTATATGATAGCGACTCTCAAGCACATCAGCTATGGCCTTTTTGCATATCTTCTGGCAGTCGCTCTCGCTCATCAGCTGGCTCTTTACACAATGCGCCCTGACAGGAAAAGCGTTATCCCGCGCGATATAGTCCGCCCACGGAATGGTTTTTATGAATTCAAACAGGTCGTCAAAGCGCAACACCTTTTTTTCCGCCAACACCAGATGGACGTGATCCGCGGTGCGCAGCCAAAGGTTGGCCTTCATTCCGATATCGAAGCCGCCCTCAAACTCCGCGCCGCCTATGCTGAGCACGTTCACGTTTTCGGCGCCAAGGCGTTTCAAATCTCTGCCCGTCATTCCTTCCATGCCGAAGGCGGCAGAGGCAATCCACTTCATATTTTGCACCTCTACTTATGGTCATTCTATTATAACAGCTTATGGCATAATATTCAATAGTTTATTCATTAAAATTTTATGAGTCGCGATTTTTTGTAAATATTTCTTAATATATATCAGCTATAATTGTTGCCAAAACAAACCCATGAGGTGAAAAAATGAACGTCGGCGATTTTGGCATAAGCATAGGCAAGCTTGAAAAGGGCGCACTCAACAGCATTTGCGATGTTGATGGCGTCAAGGTGGGACACGCGACCATCGACACGCCAGAGCACAAAACCGGCGTCACGGTAGTAATACCTGCCGAAGGCAACCTGTTTCGTGACAAGCTTATAGGTGCAAGCTTCGTCCTAAACGGCTTTGGAAAAACCCTCGGACTTGTGCAGGTGGACGAATTGGGCACGCTCGAAACCCCTATCGCGCTTACGAACACACTGAACGTGGGGCTTGTACACGACGCGCTCGTTGAATATACCCTCTCCCACTGCGCCTCTAATGGGGTGCGCGTCACCAGCATAAACCCCGTGGTGTGCGAATGCAACGACTCAAGCCTGAATATGATTGAGGAGCGGGCGGTGACGAAGGAGCACGTGTTTAAGGCGATTGAGAGCGCGGGCAGCGTATTTGAACTTGGGGACGTGGGCTGTGGCAAGGGCACCACCTGCCACGGACTGAAGGGCGGCGTGGGCACGGCGAGCCGCGTGTTCGATATCGGCGGCAGGCGCTTCACTGTAGGCGTGCTGATGCAGACGAACCACGGACGGCTCGGCGATCTGAGAATTGACGGAAAGGACGTGGGCACGGCGCTGTCGCGAGTCCTTGACGAGAATCTGCCCGATAAAGGCTCCTGCATAACGGTTGTGGGCACAGATCTGCCTCTCTCCTCCCGTCAGCTTCGCCGCGTGCTCAAGCGCGCTTCT
>JAFPYA010000243.1 GCA_017412445.1 Clostridia bacterium | reverse complement strand
GTTATTGTATTCTGACATGTTTATCCCTCCATAAAGAGTATAGCTCTGAATATATACTATGACTTATCTAGCTATTTTATGCCAATACTGTAAGTATCTTACCATTCTTTTACAAGAGATTTCTTTCATTTTTCAGTTAGAAGTACAGCAGCAACTCTGTGCAATAGCTGATAGATGCATTACAGCGCCGGTGCGTTGCCGCCCCGGCGCTTATGTACGTCACAGGTTCTTTTTTATGGTCAGTATATTTTGGCCGTCTTTGTATTCGTAGGTCATGTCGTCCATGGTCTTTTTTACCATGAATATGCCAAGGCCGCCTATCTCCCTTTCGTCCGCGGAGAGCGTGGTGTCGGGATCGCGCTTGGCCAGCGGGTCGTAGGGCACGCCCCGGTCGATGAAGGTGATGGTGACCGAGGGCGGCGCGTCCGCCGTCTCCACGCGCACCACGGCGCGGCCGGTATTCGGCTTATAGGCGTAGCTGGCGATGTTCATGAATATCTCCTCCACCGCCAATTCCACCTGCATAAGCGCCTTGGGCGAACAGTCCATGCCCTCCAGACATTCGTTTACGAAGTCGTTTACGCCCGGCAGCCGGTCCACCACGGCCTCTATGTCAATCTCGCGCAGCATTTGCGTCTGCCTCCTGTATCGGGTTTGGTAAGGCGCGGTCATTCAATGGTGAGTATGTCCGCAAAGCCCGTAACTTCAAAAATCTCCTGTACAGTGTCGTTTACGTGGGTGACCACCATTTTGCCCTGACGGTTCATGGTTTTTTGGGCGCTGAGCAGCACGCGCAGGCCTGCGGACGAGATGTATTCGAGCTTTTCAAAATCCATGGTCAGGCTGCTTATTCCGCTCACGTTGTCCTTTACGGCCTTTTCGAGCTCGGGCGCGGTGATGGTGTCAAGCCTGCCTGTGAGCGCTATTGTGAGCGCGTCGCCGTCTTTGCGGGTGTCGATATTCAGCATATGCCGCCTCCATATTTGTAATTTTGCTATTATAATATCACAAACAAATGCTTAATGCAAGCCTAACGGCCAAAAAAGCTCTTTACGTTAAAACAGGGCAGCCGTAAAGCATATGCCCTGCACAAACACGGCACGCTTTCCGTTTTTTATGCAGGAAATCGTAAGAAAAGGCAGAATATAACAGTTGCCAAAGAACCGGCAAAAACGGTAACGGAGAGACAACAGATGTCAGAAAAGCAGACTCAGTTCCTTCCCGGCAGCAGGTTTCCCGAAGGGGAGAAGGTGCCTCAATGGCAGGACGTCCTCGACGCGCTTTCAATGTACGGCATCAGGGACGTACATCAAATCAAGCTGATCGACTCGACCCATGACGTATCGGACATAAGGCTGAACTACATTATAGATAAAAAATGGGTGCTGCGGTTTTGCGGCGCCGGGGCGATGACGGAGGCAAGGCTGGGTGATTTTCACAGGCTGATTGATCGCTATAATGCATTGGGAATCCTTTGTCCGCAGTTTCTGAAGAATGGCGAAGGACGCTTTCTTCACAGCTGGAATAAGCTGCAGTGCTATCTGTCCGAGTATCTCGACTATTCGATTGCGTGGGACGAAAAAATTGCCGACAAGGACCGCTTGATTTGCGAGGTTCAGGCAAGCCTTGCGCGCTTCGCGCAGGCTTATCGCAATGTCGATCTTTCAGACACTATGGGCATGTACAGCCTGTTTGAGCTTGCGCCCTACGACATTCCCAACGGTATAGACGAAAAAGAGGATAATTTCAATCAGCTGATTGCCCTGTTGCGCAGCATAAACGAAGACGCCTTAGCGGACGCGCTGACTGCGCGGCACCTTGACGTAAGGGCAAGGCTTAAGGCGATATACAAGGGCCTGCCCCGCTGTGTTTTTCAGGGAGACGAGAACTTCTCCAATGTCCTCATCGATGAAGAACAGCACTTTGTCGGGCTGATCGATTTCAATCTTGCCGGAACAGAGGTTATCGTAAATCAGATGGCGAATGTGGCGGGGTTTGACTACAACGAGGAACGAAAAGACCCTGTCGGCGCGCAAAACCGTCTGAATTTTGCTCTTAACTACTTTCAGTCGCATATCAGAAAAATGCTCGGCATTTATCGCGCTTCCGATGAGGAAATTGTCGCCCTGCGCCTGTACGCCTGGATCGTCATGGTTGCGCAGTGGCCCACCTCCTGCTTCTTTCGGGACGCGCTCAAGGGGGAATTGAAGGGCGAAATCCTTGAGCTTTTGTCGATGCTTGCCGCGCTGCCTGAGGACAGTATACTGCCCACGGATTAGGCAGATTGAAGCATTTGCGTAAAGCCGGCCGGGCAGGCGCGGCGGGATGTGACACCGATTGATCGGAGGCTCCGTAAGAAAGCAAGGCCGCGGACGGCGCATCTTGCCGTCCGCGGCCTTAAAGGTTTTTTTTCTACATTATAACCGTTATCTCGCTGCCGTCCTTGAGCAGGTCGTCGGTGAGCAGTGTGCCGTTTACGGGCTTGCCGTCAACCAGCACGCTGCCTGAAAAGCTCTGCCTGTGCGCGGCGTTGTCCACGGTGATGTTCAGGCGCTTGCCGCGGAAGGTCTTGCGCATTTTGAAGCCGTCCCATTCGGCGGGAATGGAGGGCAGCACGCGCAGTCCCTCGGGCGTGGGTCGAAGCCCCAGTATGCCCTCCACACAGCCCACCATCACGGTGGAGGCGGTGCCAGTGAGCCAGTGCACGTGGGCGCGGCCGGGCTGAGGCGTCATGTGACCCTCGATGAACTGGCTGTGCACGTAGGGCTCGATCTCGCGTATCTCGGCGCGGTCATTGTAGGCGGCGGGGCAGCTCTCCTTGAAGTACTCAAAGGCTCTGTTGCCGTGACCCGCGAGCGC
>JAFPYA010000242.1 GCA_017412445.1 Clostridia bacterium | reverse complement strand
CGAGCAGGCAGCGATTTGAACGTCTGCTGTCGATGATACCGCAGGCTAAGAAAGACCTTGCGGTGAAGCATTTTACGGAATACTTTGATAAGTGGGTCGAGCGTTTCTTTGCCTGTGTTAAGCCGCTTGATGACGAGTGCGCAGAAGTCAGAAATAAGCTTAATGCTGTCGGCAAAAAGATAAACGCAATTGAGGATGAGCTTGAAAAGCTCATCAAACAGAGGGATAAAATGTGGCAGGCTCCGCCTAAAAAGTCGAGCAAGCCGCCTTTGGCAGTTACGGCGAACAAGAGCCTTGAGGATATGATTAAGCCCTCTCCGATGTTCGGAACTGTACCGCAGGAGCTTGAAGCAGATTCCGTTTACGCAAAGATAAAAACTCAGCTTGATAAGTTGGGCGAGCTTGAAAGCGAATATAACGGTATGATCGAAATGCTTAATGATGCAGAGCGCAGGAAGGGCGAGTTCCTTTTCCAGCTCGGTACATTTACATCATTAAACACCGAGGGTTGCCGTGACATATACGGCGATACAGTGGCTGATTCAATAACGCTGCTGCCAGTTGGAGACCCGTTTGAGATGTGCTTTGCAATTCTGTATCTGATCGAGCAGGACAATGATTTGCCGTGGCTTTACGGTGCTTGTCAAGGCGTGATGTTCGAGGTTGCCGAAGCTCTGCCCTGGGGTATCTACGAATACGATGAAATGGAGGACGAGGTTTGGGACGAGCACACGCCTGTATCAAAGCTCTCCGATATCCCCGATTGGTACAGCCGTGAGTACAGCATTAAGGGCGATGATTTCCCACGCAGCCTTGCTCAGATATTTTACGAGGAGACCGGCTGTCTGATGCCGAGGGATATGCACCAGTATGACAGCAAGCTGAAAATTTTGGGTAAGTACGGCATTCGTCAGAACAAGGCGATAGCGATGCTTTACTGTATGCTTGCACTTGGCAACGCACGCCGAAGCACACGGGCGCTGAATTTTGAAGATCATTATATGGAGCTTATTAACAAGGGCTTTGAGTTTAACGTTCCCGACAACACGCCCAAGACCGAGGATCAGCTTGAGATACAGCGTTTAAGGGCAGCCCTGCACAAGGCTGAAAAGGCAGCCAGGGATGCGGACAAGCGGCTTGCCGATTTCAAAGCAAAGACAGACACCGAGCGTCAAGAGCTTGCAGACCTGCGGGAGATCGTATTCAAAGCTGATGCCGATGAGCAGGAGGAGACTGCCGAAAGCGCTGTGCAGTTCCCCTATGAAATGCGTCACGATACAGTCATCTTCGGCGGTCATGAAAGCTGGAGCAAGGCAATAAAGCCCATGCTTAAGGGCAATGTTAGATTTGTCTCCAAGGAGCTTGTAAACTTTGACCTTTCGCTTATCCGCAGTGCCGAGGTGGTATGGGTACAGTCAAATGCTATCCCTCACAAGACCTATTACCGTATAGTCGATGCGGTCAGGAAATACGGCAAGCCGTTGAGGTATTTCGCCTATGCCAGCGCCGCCAAGTGCGCCGAGCAGGCGGCGGAGTTTGATATGAATTTGACCTGATATGCGACAGAGGGCGTTCCCGGTGGGAAGCCCTCTGATGCCCTTTACTCGAAACTATACGAATTGACCCTCAGTTCTCTCAACAGTGCCAGCCGCTTCTCATCAACCAGCCCTTTCTTATACCTCTGCTGCTGATTGTTGATCCAGCTTATGATCTTAACACCTTTATACACAAGATCTTTAGAAATGGTTTCTTCCGGATGAGCCTCTGAATATTCCCGAATGGTCGTATAGCTTTTCAGCCATTTTTCAAATCGAACCTCATCAACTTTTCTTTTGTCAGACTTGAAAGGATAGCCCATTTTATCGAGCCTTGCTTT
>JAFPYA010000241.1 GCA_017412445.1 Clostridia bacterium | reverse complement strand
TATTCCACCCTCACCTATGAAATGCTTGTGCCGAACATCAGAAATGAAATCTTCTCGGACGTGCGCACGCGTCAGGCGATAATGTACGCCATAGACATTTCGACCATCGCTCAGAACATATACATGAACATGGTGATGGAGACGGAGGTGCCCGTTATCACGGGCTCGTGGCTGTATGAGCCGCAAAGCGCCGTGTACTATCTGAGCATGGAGCGCGCGCTGCAGCTGCTCAACGAGGCGGGCTGGGGCGACTACAACAACGACGGCATACTCGACAAGGTCGAGGACGGCATGCTGGTGCAGCTCGAGTTTTCGATAACCACATACGTGGACGACAACGCAAACACCCGCGCCCACGCCGCCCAGATGATAGCCGACCAGTTGAACGTGCTGGGCATACACGTGACCGTCAAAACCGTGAGCAAATCCGCGCTCGAAAAGAGCCTTAAAAACCACGACTTCGACATGGTGCTGTGCGCGGTCAACATGGCGGTTCTGCCGGATCTTACGTTCCTGCTGGCGTCCGGCGGCCGAATGAACTATTCCGGCTACAGCGACGCTGACATGAACGTGATGGTGCAGGATCTTTACTCAACTACGGACGAGGAACGCTTTAAGGCGCTCTTCAGCGACATAGAGATTAAAATAGCCGAGGATCTGCCCTTCATGGGTCTGTTTTTCCGAAAGGGCACGCTCATGACCACGGCGGACGTAACGGGTCTGTCCCCGATAGTCGAGGGCAACTCCCTGCAGGGCTTCGAGTATATAAGCTTTAACGATTAGGAGGCTTTATGGACCTTAATTATCTTTACGGCCCCTCAGCGGGCATACAGACCGAAAGATTCGATAAGCTCAAGGCATATTTTGCGCAGAAATTCGGCGATTCCGAGGGCGTTAGGCTGATCAGCGCGCCGGGACGCACCGAGATCGCAGGCAACCACACCGACCACAACCACGGCTGCGTGCTGGCGGCGAGCGTCGACATGGACAGCGTCGCGGCGGTAAGACCCGTTAAGGGCGATACGGTCACGCTCTACAGCGACATGTACGACGAGCCGTTCATAGTCAGCCTCGACGCTCTGGAGCCGACAGAGGCCGAAAAGGAGACCACGAGCAGCCTTATCAGGGGCATGGCCGCGGGCATGAAGCAAAACGGCTTTGAAATCGGCGGCTTTGAGGCCTGCGTAACGAGCTCCGTGCAGAGGGGCAGCGGCCTGAGCTCCTCGGCGGCGTTCGAGGTCATGCTGGGCAAGATCTTCAGCGTCCTTTACAACGGCGACCGCCTTGACGCCAAGCTCAACGCCAAAATCAGCCAATTTGCGGAAAACAAATTCTTTATGAAGCCCTGCGGCCTTATGGATCAGATGGCGAGCGCCGTGGGCGGACTTACGTACATAGACTTCAAGGGCGGCGGTGCCGCGGTCGAAAAGATAAGCTACGACTTTGCGTCAAAGGGCTTCACGCCCTGCGTGGTCTCGGCGGGCGGCGACCACGGCAACCTCACAAACGAATACGCCGCCATACCCGCCGAAATGAAGGCGGTGGCAAGGCTGCTGGGCGCGGAGACCCTGAGGGACGTGGAGGATAAAATAGAAGCCTCTGTTCCGATGCTCAAAAACAGGGTGAGCGACCGCGCTATACTGAGGGCTTTGCACTTTGCTGATGAAAACAGGCGAGTGCGCAAGATGGTAGAGGCACTCAAAAACGACGACCTCGACGCCTTCTTCGCGGGCGTGATAGCCTCCGGCGAAAGCAGCTGGAAGCTGCTTCAGAACCTCTACGTCGCAGGTGGCAGCAATCAGGAGATGCCCTTGGCGCTGGAGATGAGCCGCCGCTTTCTCGAAGGCAGGGGCGCGTGGCGCATACACGGCGGCGGCTTTGCGGGCACAATACTGGCTTTTGTGCCCACGGGCGAGCTTGCGGCTTATACGGCCTACATGGAGGCGGTGTTCGGCAAGGGCGCGGTAAAACCCATGTTCATTCGCCCGGAGGGCGCGGTGGAGCTGTGAGGTACGTAAGCAAAAGCGAGGCCGAAACGCATCAAATCGCCTTTACGCTGGGCAGGCACCTTGTAAGCGGAGACTGCGTGCTGCTCTACGGCGAGCTCGGCGCGGGCAAAAGCGTGTTCGCGCGCGGCTGCGCGAGGGCGCTGGGCGTAAAGGACGTAATGGCGAGCCCAAGCTTCACGCTGATGCAGCCTTACGACGGCGACGTTTTTCCGGTCAGACACTTTGACCTCTACAGGCTCAGCGGCGAGGACGAGCTTTATTATTCGGGCCTCGAAGAGCAGATAGGCGCTGAGGGCGTGTCGCTCATAGAGTGGCCGCAGCAGGCCGACGTGTGCCCGCCGGTGCGCGTCGAGGTGGACATAGAAAAGGGCGAAAACGACGTGCGCATTATAGACATAGTGCCCGTAAACATGGAGAACAGGGAACAAGAAATATTCGCGGCGCTCAGACCGTTTGAAGCGGAGACACAAAATTGATTATTCTTGGCATTGACACATCATCCGCGGCCTGCTCCTGCGCCGTCACAAGGGACGGGCGGCTGCTTGCGGAAAAGGTTATGAACTCGGCGCTCACCCACAGCCAGACGCTCATGCCGGCGGTGGACGAGATACTTGACGGCGAAGGCCTGAAGCCCTCGGACGTGGATTTGTTCGCGGTCGTGGCGGGCCCCGGCTTGTTTACGGGTGTGCGTATAGGCGTGTGCGCGGTAAAGGCGTTTTGCGCCGCGCTGGACAAGCCCTGCGCCCGCATCGACGCGCTTGAGGCCATGGCGGAGGGCACGGGCTTTGAAGGCTTTATTTCGCCGATACTTGACGCCAGACGAAATCAGGTGTATACTGCGTTGTTCAGGCGGGTGCGCGGCAAACTCGAGCGGGTGAGCGAGGATACAGCGCTGCCGCTGAGCGAGTGGCTTGACGGCCTGAGAGACAAGGACGCGGTGTTTTTTACCGGCGACGGCTTAAACACGTATGAAGCTTATATACGAAGCGCGATGGGGGAAAGGGCGATCATTTCGCCCATGCATAATCGCGTGCTAAGGGCCTCCGCGGCCTGCTTCATCGCCGAAAACAGGCCGGATATCCATATGGACGCTGCCGCTCTTACGCCCCTGTACCTGCGCCTGCCTCAGGCGGAAAGGGAGCGCAACGAGAGGCTGACGCGCAGGAAGGCATGACGGAGCTTAAATACATACTCGACGACGGCCTGCTTGCAGACATGATGGAAATCGAGCGCGCGAGCTTCCCTTCCCCGTGGGACGAAGAGGACGTAAAAAACGGACTTAAGTCAAACGGCAGGCTGCGCTTTATCGGTATATTCGAGGACGGAGCGCTCGCGGGATGGAGCTGCATGGGCGTTTGTCTCGACGAAGCGCATCTTATGACGCTGGCCGTTTCGCCGCGCATGAGGCGAAAGGGGCTGGGCAGAAGGCTGCTGGCCTTCACTATGCAGGCCGCTTCCGACGCGGGCGCAAAGTACATGGAATTGGAATGCCGCCGCTCGAACACCGTCGCTCAGGCGCTCTATTCGGCCGCCGGCTTTTTGAAGGTCGGCGTAAGAAAGGGCTACTATGCCGACACGGGCGACGATGCGCTGATATACGTAAACATCGCCCTGCCCGAGGGCGACAGCGAAAACGACCCATATCTTATACGCGAATGATTTGCGGAGGAACTCTGATTGGTATTTGAATACGACGGCGTAAAACTGGCCTACGACATAAGCGGCGAGGGCGACCGGACTGTGCTGCTTTTGCATGGCTGGGGCGGCTCACGCAAAAGCTGGCTCCCCGTTGAAAGGGACTTAAAGCCGGATATGCGCGTGATCAACCTCGACTTTCCGGGCTTCGGCGAGAGCACCGAGCCAAACAGACCATGGTCGGTTACGGAGTACAGGGACATAACCCTGGCGCTGATAGACCATCTCAAAATCGATTCACTCGAGCTTATCGCCCATTCCTTCGGCGGGAGAGTTGCGCTTATGCTGAACGAAGCAAGACCGCTTCTCGTTTCAAAGCAGGTGTTGACAGGCTGCGCGGGGCTCGTGAACCGGGACGCTCAGGGCGGCGGCATGGCGCACAGGCTCTCCAAGGTCTACGACAACGCCCTTAGCCGCAGGCTCCTTGGCGAAAAGGGCGTGGACAAAATCAAGAACGCCGTGCGAAGCCATTTCGGCAGCGAGGACTACAAAAACGCCTCGCCCATGATGAGGGAATGCTTTAAGCTGGTGGTAAATCAGAATCTGGGCTACTGCTTAAGCGGCATAAAGGCCTCGACGCTCCTCATCTGGGGGAGAAACGACACCGCTACGCCCCTTTGGATGGGCGAGCGCATGGAACGGGAAATAGACGACAGCGCGCTCATAGTGTTTGAAAACAGCGGGCATTTTGCCTACCTTGAGCAGTACGCGCGCTTTATTGCGATAGTAAAACAGTTTTTATAAACGTAAACGCTTTAGCGAGGAGAATATTTTATGTGGCTGCTTCTTACGGAGCTTGCGGTGGCGCTGGTGCTGATAAATCTGGCGTCCATCCATTACATGCACATGCTTCAGCTGGAGAGCTATCAGCTTGACGGCTACTGGAGACACCTTAAGCGCACGCGCAGCGAGTGGTACGGCTGGACGCTCATAGACGCCGCGGTTTGCCTTGTGGCGCATATAGCGCTGCCCATGCTTGTCAGCTCGTTCTTTACGGGCGAGCGTAGCCAGTCCACGGTTATAAGCCACCTGATAGTGATGGCGTTCTTTATCCTTTACACCGGCTGGAACGTGTACAGCGAATGGAAAAAGCCCAAGAAAAAGCCCATCGGGTACACCAAGCGCATGAAGCGCCTGCTCGCCGTGCACGCGGGCACAGTGCTTGTGATACTGGCGCTTTGGGCGCTGATACTGGGGCATGAGGACGAAAGCGGCTTAAGAGTCATGTACGTTACGCCTTACGTGCTTATCGCCGCCTGCCCCGTGCTGCCTCTGCTAAGCGGCAAGCTCGCCCAGCCCATAGAGGACCACATAAACGCGGGCTTCTTCGTCTCGGCACAAAGCAAGCTCAACGCCCGCAAGGACCTCATAAAAATCGGCATCACCGGCAGCTACGGCAAGACCGGCACGAAGTTCGCTCTGGCCACGATACTTTCTATGAAGTACAGGGTGCTCACCAGCGAAAGCTCCATAAACACGCCGATGGGCTTAAGCAAGATAATCAACAACCATCTCGAGAAATCGCACGAGGTGTTCATCGCCGAAATGGGCGCTCGGCACGTGGGCGACATAACCGAGCTTACGCAGCTCGTGCACCCCACAGTCGGCCTCATAACCAGCGTGGGACCTCAGCACCTCGAGACCTTCGGCAGCGTTTCAACCGTGGCCAAGACCAAGTTCGAGCTGATTCAGGCGCTGCCCAAGGACGGCTTTGCCGCCTTTGCCTCAGACGGTGCCTGGGTGGACAAGATGTACGACAAGGCCTCCTGTGAAAAGCTCAAAAGCGGCATGGGCGAGGGCGATTACGATATGTGGGCGGAGGACATCGAGGTCGGCTCCTTCGGCTCCCGCTTCGTGCTGAAGACGAAGGACGGAGAAAGCATCGCCTGCGAAACGAAGCTTCTGGGCAGGCACAACATATCAAACGTGGTTCTCAGCTGCCTCGTGGCAAAGCGGCTCGGGCTCACCATGGACGAAATCGCCCAGGGCGTAGGCCGCATAAAGCCCGTAGAGCACAGGCTGCAGCTCATCCCGGGCGACCTCAACGTGATAGACGATGCGTTCAACTCGAACCCCGTGGGCGCGAAGGAAGCGCTGAACGTGCTGCACGGCTTCCCCGGCAGACACCTGATAATCACGCCCGGCCTCGTCGAGATGGGCGAGGATGAGGACAAGTTCAACTATGAGCTGGGCAGGCAGATTGCGGCCAGCTGCGACGCCGCGATACTCGTAGGCCCGCGCCACACAAAGCCCATACTTCAGGGCATGCTCAAGGAGGGCTTTGACGAGGACAGAATACTCACCGTAACCACGCTGGACGAGGCCTCGCAGCACATACGCGACTTCATCTCTTCGGGCGACGCGGTACTGTTTGAGAATGACCTGCCCGACAACTATAACGAAAACGCAAAGCAAAACTGAGCTTGCGCCACATATAAACGGTAAAACCGAAAGGACACACATATGAAGCTTAAACTTGCGCTGATATACGGCAGCCGCAGCTGCGAACACGACGTTTCGATCATCTCCGCCCTGCAGGCGGCCAAGTGCATTAACCCCGACGAATACGAGATTGTGTACGTCTACATCGCCAAAAACGGCGACTGGTACACCGGCTGGCGGCTTGGCGATATAGCGCTGTACCGCTCCTTCGACCCAAAGGCGGCCACCCGCGTGATCCCCATGGGCGAAAACGGCAAGCTGGTGCTCATGCAGCATCCCTCCGACAGGCTTTTGCCCATAGGCCACTTAAAGCGCGTGGCCGAGGCGGACGTGGCGCTTACAGTACTGCACGGCATGCACGGCGAGGACGGCACACTGCAGGGCATGCTTGAAATGTGGGGCGTGCCCTACACCTCCTCGGGCGTGCTGGGCAGCGCGCTGGGCATGGATAAAATCGCGATGAAGCAGGTGTTCAGAGCCGAAGGTCTGAGCGTACTGCCGGACGTATGGGTGCACAGAAACGACGTTAAAGCCGACAAGGCCGCCGTGATTAAGCGCATCACCGACGCGCTTTCATACCCCGTGTACGTAAAGCCCGCCAACCTCGGCTCCTCCATAGGCATAAGCAAGGCGGATAACGACGCCGAGCTTTCGGACGCGCTGGACGTGGCCGCCGCCTACGACAGGCGCATACTTGTGGAGCAGGGCGTAAAGGAGCTCATGGAGATAAACTGCTCCGTGCTGGGCTTTGA
Source organism: Clostridia bacterium (assembly GCA_017412445.1). Taxonomy (GTDB): domain Bacteria; phylum Bacillota; class Clostridia; order Christensenellales; family Aristaeellaceae; genus RUG14130. Next base: position 1,920 of record JAFPYA010000241.1, on the reverse strand, counting down.
CGGCGAGACGCAGACCTCCATCACCGAAATGCCCGTAAAATGGACGGAGTTCCTCTCCTTCGAGGAAAAGTACCTGCGCGGCGGCAAAGGCGCAAAGGGCGGCGCGAAGACGGGCGCCAAGACCGGCGGCAAGGGCGGCATGGCCTCGCTCAGCCGCAAAATGCCCGCGCCCATAAGCCCCGAAATGACAAAGCTCGTAGAGGAGACGGCGGCAAAGGCGTTCAATGCCCTCGACTGCAAGGGCGTGGCGCGAGTGGACTTCCTGCTTGACACCGCCCAAAACAAGCTCTATATAGGCGAAATCAACACGATCCCCGGTTCGCTCAGCTACTACCTGTGGGAGGAGAAGGGGCTCAAGTTTTCGACGCTTATAGACAAGCTCGTGGAATACGCCTTCAAGGCTGCCGCAGAAAAGAACATGAACGTGTTCAGCTACAATTCGAGCATATTGAGCGGTGCCTCGGGCGCAAAGGGCGCAAAGAGATAAGAAAACAACGGAGCGGGCAAGAACCGCTCCGTTGCTTTTATTAGGAGAGAAACAACTGTATTTTTTGAACGCGAATACTGCCCGCTTATCAAACGGATAGGGATTTATACGTCCTTCTCCGCCTTTTGAGCGCGGCACTCGAAGCTGCCGCTCTGCCTGCGTTTTTTTTCGGTCAGCGCGAGCCAAACGAGCCCCGCCAAGGTGAAAACGCCCGCGGTCGTCGCCTGAGCGATTTCGTTTTTGAATATCGCGCTTCCGAGCAGCAGCCCCGCGACTAACGCCGCAAGCGGCACGCCGTAGGCCAGAAGCGTCGCCTTAGTAAGCGCGTGGTCGCTCAGCGTTATTACCACCGTGTCACCCTCTTTGTAATCGCCTTCAGGCAGGTCGCACAGCAGCCTTTCGGTCTGTCCTATTTGGCAGCCTCTGCAGTGAGCGCAGGCTTCGGAGCGTATCACCTCGGCCTTCAAGCCCTTTTCCGTATTTACGACTATGGCTTCCTTTGTCATTTGCGCGCCTCCGATTTTTATATGGGTATTATGCCACAAAACCTTTCCCGTTGCAAGGGCGGAGGCGATATTTATCACAGGCACTACAAACAGCATGTCGGGCGCGGGGCATAAGCACTTAAAAACGCCGTCATGAGCTGCGGCTGCGAGCGCAAAACCGCGTCGGTTGTGAATATTTCGTTTTATGTTTGATATGACGGTTGTTAAAAGCAAAAAAATGAGTTATAATATAAACTAAGAATTTATATCATCAGGAGGATTACACATATGAAGCTCAAGCTTGAGGCGCTTAAGGACAGACAGCAGTGGCTCGAAAAGGGATACGCGCTGCCGGAGTACGACATCGAACAGGTCAGACAGAACACCTACGTGCGGCCTGAGTGGATCCACTTCGGCGCGGGCAACATATTCCGCGCGTTTCTGGGCGCGGCGGCGCAGAGGCTTTTGAACGCGGGCGAGATCGACACGGGCGTAATCGCGTTTGAGGGCTTTGACGACGAGACCGTCGAAAAGGCGTATAAGCCATTTGACAATCTCGCTTTGGGCGTGACGCTGGTTTCAAGCGGCAGCGTGAAAAAAGAGGTGCTGGCCTCCATACCCGAGGCGCTTACCCGCAAGGACGACCTGCGCATGAAGGAAATCTTCCGCGCGCCCTCGCTCAAGATGGTGTCCTTCACCATCACCGAGAAGGGCTATTCGCTGCGCTTTGCCGAAAAGGACGCTCAGGGCAAGCCTGAGGATGCAAGCGGCCTTATCGGCTATCTGTGCAAGCTGCTTATCGAGCGCTACAACGCGGGCAAGCTGCCCGTGGCGCTGGTTAGCATGGACAACTGCTCCCACAACGGTGAAAAGCTTGAAAACGCTGTGAAGTATGTTATCGACTGCTGGCTCAAAAACGGCTACGTGGAGCAGGGCTTTATAGACTAC
>JAFPYA010000240.1 GCA_017412445.1 Clostridia bacterium | reverse complement strand
GATCGAAGAAACCACCAGTGATTACGACCGTGAGAAGCTGCAGGAGCGCCTGGCCAAGCTGGCCGGCGGCGTAGCCGTCATCCGCGTCGGCGCCGCTACCGAGGTCGAGATGAAGGAAGGCAAGATGCGCATAGAGGACGCGCTGGCCGCTACCCGCGCAGCCGTCGAGGAAGGCATCGTGCCCGGCGGCGGAACCGCACTGCTGAGCGCCTCCAAGGGCCTTGCCGATTTCATGAAGAACCAGACCGGCGACTTCAAGACCGGTGTGAGCATCGTGCTGCGCTCTCTTGAGGAGCCCCTGCGCCAGATCTGCGCCAACGCCGGCGTAGACGGCTCTGTGGCCGTGGAGAAGATTAAGAACTCCAAGAAGAACGGCTTCGGCTACGACGCCGCCAAGGACGAGTACTGCGACATGGCCGAGCACGGCATCATCGATCCTACCAAGGTCACCCGCAGCGCTCTGCAGAACGCCACCTCCGTGGCCGCGATGGTATTGACCACCGAGAGCCTCGTGACCGACATCCCCGAGAAGAATCCCGCTCCCGCAGCACCCGCTGAGGGCGGCATGGGCGGAATGTACTAAAACTGCAGGCCTAAAGAAAGCTTCGCCCCGACGTTACGTCGGGGCGAAATTTTTATGGGTTTTGCACTCGCGAAAATGGCCGTTTTCGCATTTGGCGTTCTTCAGTCCTCATCCGGGATTTTTTTGCTCAGTGAATTGTTTGAATAGGCTCTGTCACCTGTTACCTCGCGGATAACTTCGACAAAGGGCGGCAAATCCACCTGCTCGGTTTCGCTCTTAAGCTCTATCTCCATCACAGCCTGCTTTTCCCAGAACGGATATACATCGATTTCGACTACGTGATCCCGCCACGGAATCGCGTAGCGGAATTTCCTTATGCGGCGCTTGTCCGGATCTCGGCGCAGCTTGAGGAGCTTATAGCTCTCGCGGCTTATCTGCTCCTCGTCCTCGAGGGCGGACATGGAGCTTATGCGTTTCTTTGTCGTGTGCGTATAGATCGTCTTATCCGCATATTCACGCTTGCGTATGCGCTCTGACACGTGCGGCTCGTTTTGCTCGCTTTTCAGATACGTCTGCACTATGCGACTTTTTTCGCAGCCTTCTATCGCCAGCAGAGTCTCGTCGTCAGGCATTCTGATAAGGTACTTGCGCTCAGTCTCTGTAGGGATCATGGTCGTCATCCTCGCTCATTATGCCTTTTTCGTTTATTATCGCGTCCTCTATCTCAACAGCGTCCTCGAGGAATCTGAGCGCAGCTGCGGACAGGGCTTCCCTCGGCACCACGCTGTCCGTGCCCAGGCACTGCTTGCAGCGGGCGCGGCAGGCGGGGCACACGCAGCCCTTTTCAAGGCCTTCGCTCTGCACCATATAGGTGCCGCAAATCTGGCACGAACATCTCATAATCTCATCTCCCGAATATGGCAAGCTCAGCCTCAGACTCAGGTATGTAGCTCGATGGGTACTGGTTCTGATCGCCATAGAACAAATTTGTGCCGTGAAGCTGTATATAAGAGGAAATATAGGTCTGTGTCTTGACCTTTGCCCAAGCCGATAGCTCCCCTATGCTCACCCTGCCGTCGCCGTCTGCATCCGCCTTTATGGAGGCTTGACTGTCGCTTATCATATCCCAGCCCAGCGCGGCAGTGAATGCTTTGGTGTAGAAGTCGTAGGCCTGCGTGGTATCGGTGACGTTGTAGTACGTGCTCTTCGTGTCTGTGCTCGAGCAGATTACGCTCAGGTGACCCTCGCCGTTCCTGCCTGTGTAAGCGCCGCCGTTTGCCCGGATCGTGCCAAGAGCGGAGCATTGCAGTATGCGCCCGCTGTGGCAGGAGCAAACCACCAGCACCACATGGCCGCTGATTTGGGTGACGTCGCCTATAATCGTGTTCGCCTTATATTCAGAGCCGTTCGGGAACTGCATGTAGTAGCCCTTGGCTTCGCTGTATGTGCCGTGACTCAGCAGGAAAATCACGGTCACGTCGTCCTCGTCGGCAAGATTCGCTATGCCGCTTATCGAAGAGCGTATGCTCTCTACGCTGGGATTTGCGGGCAGATACTTCACTGAGTAGCTCGCGCCGTCAATTGTGCTTACGCCCAACGCGTCGAACACGCCTCTGGTGCTGTTGAGGCTGAATGGCAGATAGCCCCTGCTGCCGGGCACGGTAAACTGGCCCATTACGAAGGCGCGGTACACCGTTTCGGTCGTGCGCTCGACAGTTACGCTCACAGTTTTCGTAAGCTCGTATTCGCCGCTGCCCACGCTCACATAAATCTCCGTGCTACCCTCTCTTATCGCCTTCACCATGCCGCTCTCGTCCACCGTGGCTATGTTCTCGTCCACGGACTCAAATACCGCTTCGGCGTATGAGGCGTTGTGGGGATAGACGCTGTAGAGTATGGGCGCGCTTTCGCCGGCCTTGAGCGTAAGCTCGGTTTCGGCGAGGCTAAGCGACTTGACCGGCACCTCCTCAACAAACACACTCAGCGTAAGCTCTATACCGCTTGCGTCGGTGGCGACGCCGTGGATCAGGGTCTCGCCCGCATGCTTGTAAAAGACGATGCCGCTGTATGGGTCGACCTCGGCTACGTCGGTATCCTCGCTGTTCCACGTGAACGAGGCAGGAGAAGCGTTCTGAGGCTCGTAGGTGTAGCAGATCTCCGCTCTGTCGCCAGCGTTGCCGCGGTATTCGCTTTCACAAAGCTGCGCCGCCTGCATGTCTATGCCGCTTACGATTATTCTGCCGCTCGAGGCAAGGCCGCCCGTGTACACAAACAGCTCGCACTCACCCGCACTCACGGCGGTTATAAGGCCGTCCCCGTCCACAGTCGCTACGGCGGGGTTGGACGTGTACATATATACCGCATCCGCGTTAGCCCCTGCAGGAGAGAGCGTATAGCCGGCAAAGGCCATTTCGCCGGGCAGCAGCGTGTAAAGCTTCTGGTTGAGCGCAATGCTTCTGGCGGCCAGCGGATTTACCATTACCTCGCAGTACGCGGTCTGTCCGCTTGAGGATACCATGTATATGCGCGCGTAGCCCGGGGCTTTGGCGTGTATGGTTGCCACGCCCTTTGTGCTGACAGCCGTAACCTCGACTGTCTCAGGCGCATCCGAATACCATGAGCCGGTCTTGTAGATGCCCTGCCCGCCCGTGATTACCGGCGACAGCGTGGCGCTTGCGCCTACATTCAGAGGCAGATAGGTCGAGGATACAGCCACCGCGCTTATCACGCTGCCGTCGCTGACTACGTTTACGGTCAGGCTTGCGCTCACGCCGTCCGCGGTCATCGTAAGAAGCGCCGTACCAGTTGCAGCCGCTGTGATTTCGCCGTTTCTGTTTACGGTAAACACTTCCTCATTGCCCGACTCGAAGCTTACATTCTCCACGAGGCAGCCCGCGGGCTCAAGCGCCGCAAGCGCACTCGCGGAAGCGGTCATGCCCGCGTTTAAGTAGATTTCGTCGCGCACGAAGCTTATGGCGTTTACATGTTCATATACTCTTACCCTGTACGCCGCGCTTCGCCCGCCTGCGCTCGTAAGCGTCAGCGTGGCCGTGCCTGCGCCAAGGGCGGTGAGCGTGCCGTTTTCGTCGAGCGAAATTACGGTCTCGTCCGATATGTCGAAGGTATATTCGCCGTTTGGCGTGACCTGAACATTCAGAGCCGCGCTGTCTCCCGCAAACATGCGCTCGGGCACGTCCGCGCTGATCGACGCATCATCTCTCAGTACAGTTACGACGATTGCGTCGTAAACCTCGTTGTTTGCCGCCGCTGTGGCAAAGATACGCGCGCTGCCCTTAGATACGCCGTGCACGTAGCCTGCCGCGTCGACGGTCAGTACGCTTTCATCAGTAGAGCGCCAGACCACGTCCACGTCGTCGGCGTTCTCGGGCAGAACCTCGTAATTCAATTTGAGGCTGCCGCCTTCAGTTACCTGCGCGCCGCCCTCCCAGGGCAGTATATGGATGCTTTCGGCCGCTATTCTAACCCTGACCTCAATGGTCGCCTGGGCGTCGAACGCGGAAACGGTGATTTCTGCGGTGCCCTGAGATATCGCGGTGATCAGGCCGGTTTCATCCACGCACGCGACCTCGGGATTCGAGCTTGCGTACACAAGCTCGGCCAAAGCCGCTTCGTCCGGCTGAACTGTGATTTCAGGCAGGAAGGTGTCGCCCGGGTAGAGCTCAACGTAGGCCGCGCTCGTCAAAAGTGCCTCCGCCGCTATCACCACGTTCACCTCAAAATCGGTGTAGACGGTGTCCCCCATGTACTCCGTTTCGGCGGTCACCGTGTATTTGCCCAGCTCGTTTGCGGTTATGATGTCGCCAGAAATACTGAGTCCCGGGCTTTCGCACTTCAAAACCACGCTGCGCTCCTCAGTTTCGTCCACAGGGCGTATGCTTTCGCCCTTGCGCATGAAGAAGCGCTCGCTTATCAGCCGCACGGGCTCGTATATTTCGGTCTCGCCATCGAAAAAGCTTGTGGCGCTCGCATAGCCGTTGGTTGCGGTGATTTGATAATCGTACAGGCCGCCCTCAAACAGAATGATTTCGCATTTGCCCTCGGCGTCCGTTTCGGCCTCGGCATACAAAACGCCTTCCTTATATAAGCCCACAGTGGCAGTAACAGGCAAAGGCAAAAGGCTGCTTGAGCTTACGCTGACCTCAAAGGGCCTGTAGGGCGAAGCAAACGCGGGGACGTCTATTGTTATGTCGCTTATGTCTATCGGAACAAATTCCAGATTGCGTCCTTCGGCGTATTGCTGCGCCTTGCCGCCGCTTATGCCGTAAACCGTGGTGTCGTCAAAGGCGTCGGGCGCGATATATGTGAGATTTTCATTTATCAGTATGCCATCGGGCATGGGCATGCCTGAAAGCGCCTGGCTTTCAAGGCGCTTTACGCTGCTCGGCAGCAAGAATATCTCTGCGTTTGCGCTGAGGCTCAAAATCAAAGTCCACGATAGCGCAAGGCACAATATGCGTTTCAAGGTGTTCATATTACCTCCGATATTAACCCTGTATATTATAACTCATATTCCCAAATATTACAAGCTTGAAATATGATGTAATACAATTATAATATTTAGATAACTCAGGACGCATGATTGTTTCATAAAAGAGTAAAATGAAATATACAGGTAAAAATTGCAGTGGTTTTCGTAAATTTAAGCGGCAGATGATTGACAAATTTGCAGGAAAATGATATATTGCTTGCAATTCGTACAAAAACGCTGTGAAGGAAAACCGATAAGGCAGACGCTTTTACAGAGAACCGGTGGTTGGTGAAAACCGGCAAAGCGCGCCCGTTCGCCTCGTTCCGGAGCGGGATCGCCGAAAGAGCATTCAAAGTAGGCGGTCACGGCAGGCACCGT
>JAFPYA010000239.1 GCA_017412445.1 Clostridia bacterium | reverse complement strand
TACGGAGGCAGCACCTTTATGGCACTCACCGTTTCACAAAAATGCAAGAATATACATCCTTCAGTCACGCTGGCGATAGACTCGCGCGCCAAGCAGCTGCGCGCGATGGGGCTGGACGTGATAGGTTTTGGCGCCGGCGAGCCCGACTTTGATACGCCCAAATACATAAAGGACGCTGCCAAGGACGCCCTGGACGCGGGCCTTACCAAATACACGCCCGTCGCAGGTACGCTTGAGCTTAAAAGCGAAATACAGGCCAAGCTCATGCGCGACAACGGCCTCGAATACGAGCTTACCGACATAATCGTTTCGACCGGCGCGAAGCAGTGCCTGTTCAACGCCCTCTCCGCGATAATCGATCCTGGCGACGAGGTGCTTATCCCCTCCCCCGCCTGGGTGAGCTATCCCGAGATCGTCTCCATGGTAGGCGGTACGCCCGTGATGGTAAACGGGCTTGCCGAGAACAGCTACGTCGTCCCGGCTGAGGAGCTTGAGAAGCACATAACCGACAAAACCAAGGCGCTGATACTAAACTCCCCCAACAACCCCACCGGCAGCGTGCTCGACCGCGAAGTTCTCAAGGCCTACGCCGAGCTTGCCGTAAAATACGGCTTTTATGTGATTTCGGACGAGATCTACGAAAAGCTGATCTACGACGGCGGACACCACGTGTCGATTGCCTCGCTGGGCGAAGACATAAAGGCGCAGACCATAGTGATAAACGGCGTAAGCAAGTCCTACGCTATGACCGGCTGGCGTATAGGCTACGCGGCCGGCCCCAAGAACGTTATCAAGGCCATGACCTCGTTCCAGAGCCACACCACCTCAAACGCAAACTCCATCGCCCAGCACGCAGCGGCAGTCGCGCTGACAAACGGCGAGCGCTTCATGCACGAATCCCTCATGGAATTCACGGCGCGCAGGAACCTTATGTACGATATGCTCAGCAGCATAAACGGCCTCAAGTGCTCGCTGCCTCAGGGCGCGTTTTATATGATGCTGGACATCTCCTCTCTCATTGGCAAGAGCGTGAACGGCAAGGTCATCGGCGGCAGCGACGATTTTGCAGGCGCGCTTCTCGAAAGCAAGATGGTTGCCGTCGTGCCCGCCAGAGCCTTCGGCGACGACCACTGCGTGCGCCTGAGCTACGCAACCACACGTGAAAAGATAATCGTGGGCATAAGCCGAATCGAAGAATTCGTGAAGGAATGCGAGTGATTTAATACGCTGAAACGGCGGCGCTCCCCGTACTTCAGGGAAGCGCCGCCGTCGCATGCAGGAAGACTTCATTCTTCGGTCCGATCGGTGATCTGCTCGTTTTCGTCGTCGGAAAGCTCATCGTCCGCGACCTCAGAAGCGCCGCCGAACAATTCGTCCGTGAGCTCAAGCGCCTTGTCGCGGTCGGAATAGGCTGTAAAGACCTTCGTGCGCTCGAGGTTTGAGCCTATCACACTGGTAATTCCCGCGCCCAGAGACGCCATGATCATGTTGGGCACACCGTTTTGCTCGAGCACGTCGCTGAGCATCTCGGCAAAGGGGCGCGATTGCACCGTGAGCAGGCAAATATCCTCCGCCACAGGCTCACGCGTAGGCTTATTGCATTCGGGACACTTGCTTTCATCGACTATAAGCTTGCATCTGGGACAATACATATACGTCACCTCCATGTTCATTCGGGTGCTTTCTTCGTTAACTGAATTATGCACGAAAGTGGACAATAAGTCAAGCTCACCGAGGGAAATTTTTCTTATGCGGAACATTTTTCTTTAGTGCGCGTCAAAATCGAGCCAAAAAGCGGAATAATGTGTTCGAATAAACTTAACATTGAGCGTCGTGCGGATTTAGGTTGGCTTTAGCTTGAGGCCTTATACTTCCTCCATACCACGAAAGGAGGACACAAAAATGTCAAAGCATAGATTA
>JAFPYA010000238.1 GCA_017412445.1 Clostridia bacterium | reverse complement strand
TAAAAAACACCATCAGCCTGATGGGCGATACAGATCTCTACAAAGCGTTGGACTCGATTTTGAAGATACCCTTTCTATACGCCTTGTATATAATATTGGGTCTTATGTGCGCTTACAATGCCTTCAGCTTCTTCCGCAAGCATACAAGCCTGAAAAAGCTCATTACCGTGCTCTGCCTGAGCGTAGTGGTTGTCGGCGTCAGCTTTATTCCGGCGGTCGCGGAGCTGTTTGACGGCAGCGTCAGCGGGATGGTGACTACTATACCAGTGGTGACGTGGCTGCTGATCTTATTGCTTTGCGGTTTCAATACGCTGATAATGAAAACGAGACTGGGCCAGCAGTTCCGTGCCGTAGGACAGAACATGGTAGTGTCAAACGCAAGCGGCATCAACGTAAACCGTGTGCGCGTAATCGCCATCATGATTTCCACCATACTCGCAGGCTGGGGACAGATACTGTTTATGCAATCGGAAGGCATAGGCACCTTCCAGGCCTACAGCGCGCATGAACAGGTCGGTTTGTACGCAGGCGCGGCGATACTCGTAGGCGGCGCGTCGATAGACAGAGCGACAAACTCGCAAGCCCTGATAGGCACGTTCCTGTTTCACTTCCTGTTCATAACCGCTATGGATGCGGCGAGCAGTCTCTTCGGTGACACAGTCGTTGGCGAGTATTTTCGCGCGTTCATCAGCTACGGCATCATCGCATTGGCCCTTGTCATCTATACGCTGCGCAACGTCAAGAGCAAAAAGCCTGGCGCCGCCATAGAGCGCGATGCCCGGGTTGGCAGGAACGCAACAAAATAAGCACGGTAAAGTTCAGAAAGAGTGATATCTCACTCGGACCTGTGAGCAGTTCGAGTAACTCATATTCAGCAAAGCGCGGGCCGGTTTGATCATCAGCTTGAGTTCTTCCCCCGTGTGCTACGTCGTGTGATGGTGGGGCTGTCAGGACTTTGGCCTCAAAGATTCAACGCTCCCGTCCCAGCACGGTCGCCAGAAATTAATATACCGCGATGCGCTGAACGCGGTGCATGAGAATTTCGAGTATATCCCGCTGACGCCCAACTATATCCTTCAGCTTCACAAGATCATCATCTGCTTAGGGGGGAAAAAAACATATGATGCCTAAAGAAGAATGCGAGGAATTACTAAACTTCTTGTTGGATTTTGCAGTGAATCAATTAAAAAAGCAGGGTGAGTTCTATCCGTTCGGTGCAGTAATGCTGGATTGTGGTGATATAAATGCTACAGCATTCTATGATGCTGACAATGAGTTTCCCGACTCTGCTTATATAATCAAGAATTTGACCGAGACTCACAAGGAAAAGGCAGAAAAAGGAGAGATTAAGGCAAGCGGAATCTGCTGGAATGCAACGGTATCTCTTGAAAACGGAGCTCAGACGGATGCAGTGATTATCAGTTTGGAACATCGTGATAATTATTCTGTTATCGTTGGACAGCCATATTGTCTGGGATTTTTTAGAAAATTGAAATTGAGCAGCATCTTTGCTCAAGAGGGAAGACATGATGTTTTTGCCTGAAAAACGAGAGTGTAAGTTCAGTGATTCAATCCATTTTGTTAAACAGTAAGCTTCAGCCATGCAGCGCGGCTGGCAAAGGCTTGGTGCTGTAGTTTTACTCTGATACCTACACCGCTTGACTTGTGAGGAATTGTATGCTAATATAATCGAAAAAACAAGAGGTTTGAACAATATGAACAAAACACCGTTTGCCTGCGCGCGCGGAGGGCTTACGATACGCGGCGACATGTATCGCGCCTCGGATGAACCTATGGAGGCGGTGATACTCTGCCACGGCTTCGGGGTAAACCGCAAAAGCGTTTCTCATTTCGCTGAATACATTTCAACGCTCGGCTTTGCGTGTTTTGCGTTCGACTTTTGCGGCGGCGGATTGGGCATCGAGAGCGACGGAGACAGCGCGGACATGACGGTGTTTACCGAAATCGAAGATCTGCTGGCGGTCATTTCTTACGTATCGGCGCAGAAAAACATCAAAAATGTGTCGCTGCTCGGCTGCTCGCAGGGCGGATTTGTCTCGGCGCTCACGGCGAAGAAGCTCGGCAATGAAAGGATAAAGCGGCTGATGCTGTTTTTCCCGGCGCTCTGCATACCCGACCACGCGCGGCGCGGACAGATGCTTTCCTATCGTTTTGACAGCCGATGCATACCGGACAGACTCGGCGATGACCCAATGCCGCTCGGCGGCGATTACGCCCGCACGGTCGCCGGAATGGACGCTTATAAGGAAATCAGCGGCTACACGGGGCAGACGCTGATCATTCACGGCACGGCGGACGACATAGTGGATATCTCCTACGCAAGGCGCGCAAGGAGCTGCTATCCCGGATGCGCCTACCATGAAATCGAGGGCGCGGGTCATGGCTTCTGGGGTGAACAAAACGCCGAGGCGAAGCGCTATATAGCGTCGTTCCTCAATCAGGATTGAGTTCTATTACAACGCACAGCCGCCGACTGCCTTAATTTGCAGCCGACGGCTTGTATTTGTGCTCATTGCTCGAATCTGTCTGTCAGCTCCATCAGCCTCTTGGCGTACAGCAGAAAGCCGAGCTCGTTTGGGTGCACCAGCCTGTCGTAAAACAGCTCCTTGACATGCGGCAGAAGCCCGAGACCTGAGATGAGGGATATGTTCGGATATTGCGCGCTTATTTCGCTCAAGACCTCGTGTATACGGGAAAACTCAAAGCCCGGCGTCTTGGGCTCGCTTGTGTCGACCCGCCAGATGGGGGAGATGAGCGTAACGGGCACGCCCGGCCATATTTCGGCGAGCCGCCCGATAAACCTTTCGGCTTCTTTAGCAAATTCGGCTGCGCTGCGCAGATTCCAGTCGTTCGTGCCGTATGCAGCAATAATTCGCCCGGGCACAAAGCCCAAATCGCCGTCAAGAAAATCGGCGTTGAACACCTCTCCAGCCATTCCCTGATTGATTAAGTTTATGCAGAGCTTGAGGCTGAGCAGATTTGAAAGCGTAATCGACGCAAAGCCAGTCGTATAGCCCTGTATGATTGAGTCGCCGAGCATCAGCCATCTTTTGGCTTTAATCGCTTCAAGCGCGTACGCGTTTTCAAGCTCAAGGCGCCTGAGCTTTGTTATGGCGAGGTTGGGAAGGTACAGCCGTACAGGCTTGCGGCCTGCGGGCAAAGCCACCTCAAGCGTCCCGGACGGCTCCTGACTGATTTTCGCTTGCTTGTGAAAAATCATTTCATTCGATGCGTATACATCAAAGCCGTAGATATCCTGCGATGAGCCGGGCGCGACCTCGTAATCCAGTATGAGGCGCGTAGCGTCTGTGATGCAGGCGAAGCACGCCCCGGCGGAGGCGAGGGAGCGTATGCGGTCGCTCTCAGTGCGGGAGTAAAATCCAATCAGCCGTTGAGTAAAGCGCACGGGCGCAAGCGCCCCGTCAGGGCTTTCGCTTGCGCCGAGTATTCCGTGGCACAGCGCTTCAAACGCCGCGCGGTCTATAATCATTCGCGCCTCCGTCAATCCTTGCCTGCCCAGGCCAGGGTTTCAAAGCTCATTATATAGTAGCGGCTTTCCTGCGCAAGCGGTTCGTCCGCGCCGGGCAAATCCTTTGGAGGATTGTATTCGGGATCGAATTCGAGGCTCGTTTTGTGCTTGCTGCCCGTTCTGAAGGTCATTCGCTCCACGCTGCGCGCGGAATTGAAGAACTTCCACGTCCACTCGTTGCCGCCGTAAACGAAGGTGACCTCGCGCGCTACGCAATCAACGCGCCATTCCACCTCGACCAGGCCGCCGTATGTGCCGGCAAGCGTAAAGGCGTTGCCGTGCTTGAGCTTTACAGTGCGGTCGCTGTCCAGCGTGACGCGGAACACACACACGCCGCGCCCGTCGGTCAGGTCTATTTCCATCTTGCCGAAATAGCTCTGCCGCGCCATGACGCGGGCTTTGATTTTGACCTTTTCGCTTTCAGGGAACACGCGCGTCGCCGAGGCGTAATCGCAGGGATCCTTGCAGGTGAGCCTGAGCGCATTTACCTCGGGCTCGCCGCCGTCACGGAATTTCTCAAGCGAAACGCGGCTCCAGACCCCGCTGTATACGTTCCAGTCTTTCACCCACGAACGCGGCGTAAGCCCCTTAAAATCGTCAAAAACGTGGTTTTCAACTCTATCCGTAATGGGTACCGGTATGCGCGATACCCAGATGTCTTCCTTATTTACAGAATATGTGATGTACAGCGCGCCGTCATGGGACACTGCGCCCGCCTCGAGTCCGCGAATGTAATTCGGGCCGCAGTCGCGCCAGAAGCCCCAGAAGCGCTGAGGCGGCACCTCGCCGTGCACGCAGAGCATGTGGTCGAATTCTATGCCGTCGTCGCTCGTCACTATGGCGATGGGCCATCTGTGACAGGAATCGGTGTTGGGGTTGTACAGAAGGGCGTATCTGCCGTCAGAGGTTCTTTCGCCCCATTGCTTGCCGCCGGACATGACCAGCGAAGGGGAGATCTTTACGGGCAGCCAGCTGTTGCCCTTGTCCTCGCTTATGGAGACACGGGATTTTTTCCAGAGTCCCACAAGCCTGCCGTCCGGCAATTCGTAATAGTTGAATGCTTCGCCTGCGCCGCGGATGGCAAAGAAGTCCGGGTCAGGATAATCGCGGTTTTCCTCCCACCACTGCAGCGTGGTCAGCTTGTCGCTAAGCAATTCGTCTATGGCTTCGACAAAGCCTGCGTCCGGGCTGTCCTTGTAGTAGGGGTATGTGCAGGTTTCCCGATTGTAGCCGCAGCGCGTGCTGTAGAGCACAAAGTATATGGGGCCGAAGGAGCCGTCTTCGTATATTTCGCGCGCCGCGCGCCCCACGCCGTTGCCAACGCAGGGCATCGTCCACACCTCGGGGGCGAGCCCGTAAAAGCCCAGCGCTATGAGCCGCCCAGAGGAGGAAATAAAGAAGTTCATCCTCTGATGCATGCAGGCATAGGCGTTATCGGGATCAAAAAGGTCGCTGTGAGGGCCATTGTCGAGGTCGAGGTTCAGCTTGTAGGGAGGAAACAGCACCTGCGGCTTGGACCAGGTGAGGCAGTCCTCAGAGGTGCACAGAAACGTCTGCCCCGCGCCTGTGTGCTCGCTCACGGGGTTTGAAAGATAGGCGAGATAGTATTTGTCCATCCAGCGGGTGATGTTGGGCGCGTGATTGTACGTGTTGCCCACGCCGTCCGAATACTTGGGATGGCTGCGGTTGGCGCGCACCACCTGCACGTTCCATGTGCCCACCGCGGGGCGAAGTCCGCCGTCGTGAAATACGAGGTTAGGCTCCTCACTGCCGACATACCTTATGTAACCGTCATATCTGTTCATGCCGTTTTCCCTTTCAAGCGTCAAGGGACTCATCCGCTTCAGGCGAATGAGTCCCGGTGTTATAAAGCCGTATTAGCGGGCAGCTGCGGTGTTGTAGATCTCGCAGACGCGCTCAGCGTCGGCGCGGATGCTGTCCTGTACCTGAGTCCACTCGGAGATGGGGCGCTTGCCTGTGATGAAGGCGTCGTATTCCATTTCGAGAGTGGTGCTTATCTTGGTGATGAGGTCAGCCAGCTCTTCGCTCTCGGCTGTGGTGAAGGAGGGATTCATAACGGGCTCGTCCATGAATTCCCACTCGCCCCAGGTCTTGTACCACTCGGTGGATTCCTCGGTGAGGAAGGGATCCTGGTCATGCTCGTCGATGTAGCGGGCGATGCCCAGCTTGGCGAGGCTGTACTTGCCGAAGAACGCGCGCATGGGGTCGGAAGCGGTCATGTACTCGGCGATGGCGTCTTCCTTGATCACGGGAGTGCCGTTCTCATCGTACTCAAAGGTCAGGCCTTCGATGCCGAAGCAGCTCAGGTCGCAGCCGAAATCGCTGTAGAGGAAGTCCATGAAGCGGCAGCAGACCTCGGGATACTTGGTCTTGGCGTTGATGACTGTGGCCGCCATGTCGTGCTTGCTGTAGTACAGGCCGCGCTGGGTGTCGCCGGAGGCGGGCACGGGCAGGGGAGCAAACTTGGCGGAAGCGTCGGTGGTTGCGAGCACGAGGTTATAGTTGCTGGCGAAGGTGGGGTTGTCGTAGAAGAAGCAGTTGTAGCCGGAGGACATGTTCTGCTGCCAGGCGGTGGAGGTGGTCACGGCGTAGTCGGGATCGAGCACGCCCGCCTCGTATGCGTCGGCGAACCACTGCAGCATGGTCATGAATTCCTCGCTCATGGGGCCAAAGCGGTATTCGTTGGCTTCGGGCTCCCAGTATACGCCGCTGCTCTCAAAGCCGGTGCCGAAGGAGTAAGCGTAGCATACCATCAGGTTGGTGGTGCCGTTGCGGTTGCCGATGGGGTACATCTCGGGATGGTTCTCCTTGATGGCCTTGAGCACCTCAAGCAGCTCGTCGTAGGTTTCGGGCATGCCCAGACCGGTCTCCTCAACGAGATCAACGCGTATCTGAGGGCTGCGGCCGAAGCGGTTTACATAGCGGCCGAGCACGGGGATCTGATACAGCGCGCCGTCGATGTAGAGCTTGTTCAGGTCGGGATACTGCTCAAACAGAGCCTTGATGTGGGGCATTTCATCCCAGTACTGGCTCACATCGAGATATGCGCCCTGACCGGCGTAGTTGGATACGTAGTAGCAGTCGTACATGATGTCGTAGTCGGCGCCGGAAGCGATGGCCATTTCGGTCTTGGTGTTCCAGTCGCTGCCCGCGATGGCCTGTATCTCGAGCTTCACGCCGGTGAGCTCTTCGATCTTGGTCAGCACTTCGTTGCCCAGCTGCATGGGCTGGTTCGCGTTGTCGGAGCGGATGAGCACGAGAGTTACGGGCTCATCGGTGATTTTGTACTCGCTCTCTTCCGCCACGGCGGAGACGAGCGCGAGCATCATTGTGAGCGCCAGAAGCAATGCGAGGATCTTTTTCATGGTTTTACCCTCCTTAATATTATACACACCCGCCCGACAGGTCGACGCAATCATATTGCGCGCGTCCGCCTGACGGATATATAATCGTTATCCCTTGACCGAGCCTATCATTACGCCCTTGACAAAGTATTTTTGCACGAAGGGGTATATGAGCACTATGGGCAGGGTCGAGACCACTATCACGGCGTACTTCATCGTGGTTTCCACCACCTGGAAGCTGCTGCCGCCGCCCACCTGCGTCTGCGCTTCGGAAAGCTGGCCGTCCACGACCATGTTGCGCAGTATGCTCTGCAGGGGGAACAGGTCCTTTTTGTTCAAATACAACAGCGCGTTCATGTAGCTGTTCCAGTGGCCTACGCCGTAGAACAGGAGCATCGTGGCAAGTATCGCCTTGCTCAGGGGCAACACCACCCTGACCAGTATCTGCACCTCGCTTGCGCCGTCAAGGCAGGCTGCCTCGTGCAGGGATTCCGGAATGCCCATAAAGAACGTGCGCATGACTATCATGTTGTAGGTGGAGATCGCGCCGGGCAGCACTATTGCCCAGATGCTGTCTATTATGCCCAGACTGTTCACCACGAGGTAGGTGGGTATCATGCCGCCGGAAAAGAACATGGTAAACACGATGAGCTTCATTATGATGCCGCGCCCCGGCAACTGAGAGCGGGACAGGGGATAGGCGCACAGCGAGGAGGCGGCAAGATTGATCAGCGTGCCCACGACCGTGTATATAATGGTGTTTCTGAAACCTGTGACTATGCTCGGGTCTCTGAGCACCACCTTGTATGTGGCGAAGGTCATGTCTATAGGCACAATGCTCACGCGGTTTGCCATGACCGCCTTGCCGTCCGAAAGGGATATGATTATCGCGTACCAGAACGGATAGAGCGTCACCAGCAAAAAGAGGAACATCAGTATCACGTTGAATACGTCAAACACCTTTGAACCCTTGCCCTCGCCTATGCGGGTGAGGCCGGAGCTGTTTTTGACCTTGAGCTTCATCATGCGCGTTCCTCCTTTCTTACCAAAGGCTGTTTTCGCCCACGAGCGAGCTGAATTTGTTGGCGCTCCAGATGAATATCATGCCTATTACGCTCTGGAACACGCCCACCGCGGTGGAGTAGCTGTAGTCAGCGCCAAGTATGCCCTTTCTGTAAACGTAGGACGAAATCACGTCCGCGGTCTCGTAGGTGGAGCCGTTGTAGAGCAGTATTATCTTTTCGTACCCCACGTTCAGCAGGCCGCCGATTGCGAGTATAAGCATTATGGTCACCGTGGGCATAATGGCGGGTATGGTTATGTGCCACACCTGACGGAAACGCCCCGCGCCGTCCATTATGGCGGCCTCGTAGAGCTGACCGTCAACGCCCGAGATGGCGGCAAAGTAGATTATGGAGTTCCAGCCTATGTTCTGCCAGATGCCGGAGACTATGTATATGGTCCTGAAGTACCTGGCCTCCATCAGGAACTGAACCTTGTGCCCCAGCAGCTTGTCGAGCACGGCGTTCACGGGGCCGCTGTTTGCCAGAAAGTTGATTACGAAGCCGCACACGACCACCGTGGACATGAAGTGGGGCAGGTAGCTTATGCTCTGCACCAGCTTTTTGTAAAAGGAGGAGCGCACTTCGTTGAGCAAAAGCGCCAGTATTATAGGCATGGGGAAGGAGAATATGAGGCTGTATATGTTCAGGAGGAACGTGTTCCTTACGACCTTCCAGAAATACGCTTCGCCCAGATATTCCTCAAAGTACTTGAAGCCCACCCACGGACTGCCGAGTATGCCGGTATTTATGCCGTACTTTTTAAAGCCGATCTGCAGGCCGTACATGGGCCAGTAGCAGAATATCAGATAGTAGGCAAGCGGCGCAATCAGCATAAGGTACAGATGCCGGTATTGCCATATACGGTTAAACCTCTTGTTCAGAGGCGGTTTTACGCCCGCTCTACCTTCGGATTTTTGTATTATAAGCATCAGCGGCTACCTCCGTGTGTATCAGAGCTTGCTTAGCATAAGCTTGTTCATCGCCATGAACGCGTCGACTTCTTTTATCTGAGATTCAGTGAGCGGGGGCTTGCCGTTGCGCGTAATGGCATTGGAAAATATGCCGCGCCTGGTAAGAATGTACTTGGCGTTTGCGGGATAATTCTGGTATTCAATCACGCTGGTCACGGCGATGTAGTCGGAAAGCAGCTGCGCCTTTGATGCATCTCCGCCTGCAACGCTTTGGGCAAACCTGACGAATACCTCGGGCATTATGTTCAGCATTATGCCGCTGTAGCCCCTTGCGCCGTCACGTATGCTTTCGTAGAGAGTAGCGGAGTTGGCGTTGTACAGGGCAATATTGCTGCCCGCAAGCTTTGAAAGCCTGTGCCTTATCATTTCGGAGTGGCAGCAGGTGTCCTTCACAAAGTCGAAGCGGCCGTCCTTAAGCATTGCGTCAAGCAATTCGTCGCTTATCGTACGCTTGTAGGGGTAGGGGCATTCGTATACGCCAAGGCGCGTGTCGGGCTTGAGCGCGTCAAGTATCGCGTTCAGGCGGCTGAGCAGCCTGTCTTCCCCCTCGTTTTTGGCGGCCAGGCGGTTGTTTACAAGTATGATTGCGTCGGCCTTAAGCGCTTCGAGGCGCTTAAGATACTTTATCTGGTCGTCGAGCGCGTCCTGCGTGTGGCCGGATACCACACACTTTAAGCCGTGCTTTCGGCATTCGTTCAACGTGAAAGCGGCCAATTCAAGCTTTTCCTCGTCGTCGAGAAAGAACATCTCGCTGCTCTGACATACCGCGAACACTCCGTCGAGCCCTGCGCGGGCAAACAGCGCGACCAGCCTTGAGAGGCTTTCGTAATCTATGCGTCCGTCCTCAAAAAAAGGGGTCACGATCGTAGGGTAGAGGCTGCAGGTAGGCTTGCCGTTCATATGCTTTCACTCCTGTCTCAGATTTAAGAAAACGTTTACATGAATCTTATAAAAAACTTCAGGTGGTGTTGCCCTCGCAAAGCAGAGGTTCGATTTTGTATTCGTAATTCTGCGGCACCTTTTCGTGCTCAAAGCAGCACTTGAGAAGCCGCACTAGCTCGCGGGAGAGCACGTCTATCCTGTCGTCGAGGTAAGTGAGCCGGTAGCCGTAGATAGGGAAGTACATGAAGTTGCCGGAGGAGACTATCGCAAGGTCGCCCGGAACCTGCAAGCCGTATTTGCTGCAGCCCGCAATAAGACCGGCGGTTATGGCTATGCTGCCGGTGACCACGGCGGTGGGGCGCACGTCGGCGGGCATTTTTACTATGTCCTCTATAGCCTTTATGCCGTCCTCGTATGTGAACCTGCCAAAGCGGTATTCAAAGTTTTCGGCGGGGCTGTCGGTTTCGGCTATGAACTGCCTGAAGCCGACATAGCGGTCTATGTTGCTGTTCAGGGAGCGCGCGCCGGTGACAAGCATTATCTTTTTGTGACCCTTGGTGCTGAGATGCTTTAGCGCCAGCTTCATCTGTCCGGCTTTATCCATATAAACCGAGGGAAAACGCGGGCTTAAGGGGCGCCTGTCGTAAAAAATGATGGGCACCTGCCTGCGGTAGAGCATTTCTTCGTTTGAGGCGGTGGAGTTTACAAGCAGCGCGTCCACCCTGCGGGTGAGCATCTGCTCGAGCACCAGCTTTTCGGTTTCGCTCTGGTCAAACGTGCTCGAGACCATTGTGGCGTAGCCGAGGGGAAGCATTTCCTCCTCCACGCGCTTTATGACTTCGGGAAAGAAGGAGACGGAGAGGTCGGAGGCGGTGATGCCTATCGTGAAGGAGGACTGCTCCTTGAGCGATCGTGCGATGGAGTTGGGCACGTAGCCGAGCTCGGCTATGGCCATGTTCACCTTCTTGGCTGTATCCTCGCTTACGGAGCTCGACTCGTGCAGCACGCGAGAGACGGTCGCAATCGACACGCCCGCAAGCTTCGCCACTTCGGTTATAGTCGCCTGCACAAGTTTGTCCTCCACTTGAAAACGTTTACATTTGAATTATATAGCGGCAATCCGGTTTTGTCAACAGGGATTTTTACATTCGGAATGGATTAATAAAATATTAACAATACATGAACGCCCCTTCAGAGAGTCGCATTAAAAACAGGCTTTGCGCCAAAAGCCGCAAAAACACTTGAAAACAGGGGTGCTTTACTGTATAATCGCATTAAATCAATCATAAATTGAGTGTGGTATCAATCATGACAAACAAGGAGCTCTACTCGGCGGACTACAAAAAGTATGTGCTGAGCGATCTGGAAAAGGACGCCTGCCGCCTGCCCGCGGTCAAGGTCGGTTATCTTATGCGCAAGCTCAAGCGCAAGGCGCGCACATTCAAGCTGCATCCCAATCCCGACGACGACTTTTGCAACCCCGAAATCGGGCCGAATTACGGCATAGTGGGCGATTACGTACAGCATATAATACAGCAGCGCCGCCACACCAATCCGCTGCTGCCCGAACCGGTGATAGTCGAGCGGCTATCAAACCGTGAATACCGCATACTGAACGGCCACCATCGCTGGCTGGCCATGTGCAGGCTCGGAATGAAAAGGGTGCCCATAGAGCTGGTGAACCTGACGCACGAGCAGGAGATAGTTTCCGCCGCCGAGCGCTCGGACAGGCACATGTGCGTATCCTTCGACCTCGACGAGGTGCTGACCTGCGACGCCGCCGTGTGTCCCGCCGATCCGCCTTTGCCTTATCCCGCGAACCGCTTCTTGCCCCAGTCCATACGCTTAAACGTGGGCAGGCTCGCGGAGAAGCTGCATGAAATGGGCTTCGACATCTGGATATACACGGCCGGATACCTTTCGAGCGACGAAATCGTCAAGCTGCTTTCGTTCCATGGCATAAAGGCAGACGGCATCATAAACGGCCTCAAAAACAAGCGCGTCAGCTCCGCCGTGACCAATGCCTTCAGGCAAAATTACCGCTATATCGTCCACGCAGACAACGAAAGCGTGCTGTGGGTAGAAACTGCGGCCAAGGCGTTTGAAACTGTAGAAATAAACAAACCCGCCGACTGGAGCGCGCAGATAGGGGAGATACTGCAAAAGAAAGTGAACGGCTTAAAGTAAACAGGAGCTTGCGATTGCTGC
>JAFPYA010000237.1 GCA_017412445.1 Clostridia bacterium | reverse complement strand
GGTGACGATCTGGGCCATGATATTGCCGCCGAAGGCCGGGCGGATCTGCACCAGGTCGGTGTTCTCCCTAAGCTCCAGCCTTGTGCAGTCGGCTGTCAGGCCGGTATGGAAGCGTGTGGACAGCCGGGGCGCCAGGGAGCGGCCCAGGGAAGTGGCGCCCACCAGCACGACGCTGGGGCGGGCAAACCGGATATAGTCCGCCACACACGCCGCGTAGGCGTCCGCCCGGAAATATGACAGCGCCGCGTCGTCGTTTACCGCCGCCTCGCTGACGCCGTAATGGCGCAATTCCTCCGCGAACGCGCGCACGCCGCTCCCCACCAGCACGGCCTTCACCCTGTAGCGCGCGCTCTTCGCCAGCTCCCTCGCCTTGCCGATCAGCTCGAAGGAAACGGGAGCGATAACGCCCTCGACCTGCTGTATGAATACGTAAACGCCTTTGTATTCGGAAAATTCACTCATTTTTATTATCACCTCTGTTCGGATTATTGCATCTTTGTCGAATCTTTTCGGTTCACCGGCGAGCTTTTCCGTTTTGCCGCGGATGCGCTCATTTTAAAAGCAGTCCACGTATGCTGCCGGGATATGTCTCGCAGGAGCGGTACATCTTGCTTGGTTTATCGCGGTTCCGCGACGCTCGCTTTGCTCGCTTAACGTCTGCCCTTTCAAGCAAAGATGCAATCCGTTTTTCCCTCAGATAACAAACTTCTCGCGAAGCCTCTCCACAAGCCAGTCGGCCTCGGCCTCGGCGTCCATGGTGACTACCTCGCCCTTGCCCTTCAATGTCTTGGGGAAGCTCTCCTTGACGCGGGTGGGCGAACCCTTGAGGCCGATGTTCGAATCGTCCACGGGCACGTCGGGGCGCGTCCAGACCGTGACCTGCTTCTCGCGGTAGGCGCTGAATATGCCGCCGGGAGTCATGTAGCGGGGGCGGTTGAGCTCGGTCAGCGCGGTAACGAGGCAGGGCATCTTGACCCTGACTACCTGATAGCTGTTCTCGAACTGCCTCTTTACTATGAGGCTGTCGCCGACCACGCGGATCTCCTCCGCGTAGCTTACGTTGGGGATGCCCAGGTGCTCCGCCATCTGCGGGCCGACCTGCGCGGTATCGCCGTCGATCGCCTGACGGCCGGTGATGATGAGGTCATAGTCGAGCATGTTCACCGCGGCGGCAATGGTTGTGGAGGTTGCCCAGGTATCGGCACCGCCGAAAGCGCGGTCGCTGATGAGATAGGCTTCGTCCGCGCCCATGGCGAGCGCTTCACGCAGCACGGCGTCCGCCTGAGCGGGGCCCATGGAAACGACCCTTACGACCGCGCCGAGCTCGTCCTTTATGCGAAGCGCCGCTTCAAGGCCCGCCTTATCGTCGGGATTCATTATGGAGGGAACTCCATCGCGGATCAGAGTGCCCGTCTTGGGATCGAGCTTGACCTCGTTGGTGTCGGGGACCTGCTTGATGCATACTACTATGTTTATCATATCTTCTCCTTTTCGTTTTGCGCCGTGCGCAAAATATCGTGTTTTCAAAGAAAACATATCGTGAAAAGCCCCTGCTTTTCATATCGTGTCCGAAAAGCGGACATATCGTTTCGAGCTGCTTACGCAATAAGATGCTTTATCGATATTC
>JAFPYA010000236.1 GCA_017412445.1 Clostridia bacterium | reverse complement strand
GTGGCAGCATTACCGGGAACACCGTCACAAGCGCGGCAGGCAGGCAGCTCCAGTCGGTAAATACGTTGCGTTCCTTGCCCAGAATTCTCAGGTCGTCGTCGCTCACTCGGATGAGATGCGTGCCGGGGCGCGCATCCTTGTACTGCTCGTAAACGGTCTCATACTCGCTGAGCGGTCCGTAGGCGCACAACGGCAGGCCAGATACCATGTTCATCCAGAACACGCGGTCCGGCATGCTGCTGTTCTTTATGACCGAGCCGGAATAGCTGCCGTAAGATCTGATGTAATTCTTTATGCCCTGCTGAACCTGCGGCGCGTTGCAGGGCACGCTTATGTAGCTGGAGATTACCGCGTTCATGGGGTTGAGTTGGACGTAGGCGGGGCTCAGCGCAAAGAAGGGCTGCGCGCCTCTTACGAGGTTGGGCGCCAGGGTGTTTTGCACGTACTGGGTCACCTCCCGGCCGTCGACACTGTCACAGCCGCTGAGCGTCTTCTGCAGCGAGACGTCGTTGACGTCGCGGAATATGGACTGAATGATGCTGTTGATATTGTATATGAGCCGGTTTTCGGCGTCCTCGGTGTTTCTTACGCCGCTGTCGTCCGTCAGCAGGCACGCGTCGGCCACGCTGTTCATTACGGAGTCGATCAGCCTCTTTTTGTTGGCCTCCCGACTGTATACGGCCAGTATCTCCCGGCGTATATCCTCGACGCCGGTGAGCATCGAAGCGCCGTCCGCTTCGGCCATTGCGCTGATCTCGCTAGAGAGGTCTTCCTGTATGTTCTTTATGGCGCAGATCGTGTATTCCACATTGTAGCTGAGGATCTGGCATTTGAGCAGGTCTTTGAAGTCAGTCAGAAGCTCCCTCATGACCTCGCAGAACAGTTCCCTCTGCTTGTGATCGTACACGCTCCTGGCCCGAGCCCTGTAGCGCTCAAACGCCTCTTTTTGTTTTCCGCGGGAGAAGATGCCTCTTATGCCGATCAGTTCGTTAAAATACCTCCGGGCAGCCTCGTAGGCTTCGGCGCAGGCCGCGTGGTCGTTGCGTTCCCCGGTCCTGTACTCGTTTATCCTGTCCTCTATCTTCTTTATAAAGCCGTTGCAGGGATCGCTGAGCATGGCCCCGAAGGCGACGGGGCCGTGCTCTGTGATGTAGTTTACGGACAACTCCCTGAATTTATCGATGAGGCGTCTATAAAAGTCCCTCTGGCAGTCGTTCATAATACTGAGCTTTTCCCTCTTCCAGTCGAAATGCGCTTCGCCGTGGGGAGCCTGCGCCTCCACCATTCCGCGCACGTCCCTGAGGCTCCAGGGCTCCTTGCCCTCGAACATCTCCTGAGCGTACCGTGTCCGGGAGGTGAAGTCCTCAGAGAACCGGCTGAACAGCTCCTCGTAGGGGGCGAAGAACAGCGCAGGTTCGTCTGACTGCATGTCGGGCAGGTTCCCGGGCAGCTCCATGAAGGTCCTGACGTCGTCAATGACGCATTTCGCCTCCATGTACAGCCTGAGCCTTTGTTCACTTACATTTGAGAAGACGCCTATCGCGCGATAGCAGTAATTCTCCGCGTAGGGCCTTGCGATGTTTTGCAGGCCAGTGTGCTCTATGCTCCTGACAGTCCGGAAGGAGCCGCGATCGTCGGCATCGGAGGCCATCCGCAAAAGCAGCATTTCGGAGATAGCTCTCATTGCCACTTCATATGCGCCGCTCAGCCGGACGCCTTCGATGTTGGAGGCGCACAGCAGCGTCACGTCGTCGTAGGGTGCGCAGTCCCAGGGTACACTAAGGCCTATGTCGTACGTGACCTCCATAACCTCGCCCCTGAGCCTGCCCTGTTTGCGCTTGTCGCAGCTCATCCAGTAGTCCAGCTCCTTAAGCGCGGCAAAAGCGTTGGTTATGTAGATGTTCTGCCTGATCTTATCGAACACAGCGTGATGATAGATAGTAACATCTGGTGTGATCAGATAAAGCTCCGCTCTTATTTGCAGCCCGGCGTCAGAAGCTGCTTTTCTCAGAAGGTAAGCAAAGTCGAGGAAGGAGCCGCTGCCGGTGCCTCCCGTCACGCTCGAGATAACCACGACGTTTATTGTACGCGCGCCTGTGGGATCGCCGGGAGAGATGGGGGCGAGCCTTTTGAGCAGCGCGGCGAGCTTGTTAAGTATGTTCCGCGCCCTGCGGAACACCATCAGCCTTGACAGCTGTCTGTATGTGCCCGCACCGTTGGTTAAGACGTCGCGGATAAGCTCCTTGTCGGAGTAAAAGCGGCTGTCCAGCCATTCCTTCACCTGAGGATCAAGACGGGCGCCTTCATAGCCGAGCAGGTACTGCAAGTTGCAGCTCAAGTCCAAAAACTCATCGTTGGACTCAAGCCTTGTGCCATGATATGCCTTGTTCCTCTCGTACGGATCCGTGTCAAGGCACAGATACGCCGTGCGCGGCGGCCTGTCAAGCTCCATGCCGTCAGACACATCCGGGTTTAAGCTCATTTTGAACTCGTGCTTTACGCGCCTCACGCCGTCGCAGCCTGCGCCGCCCAGACCGACCACCAGAAGCGGCTCATCGATTTTGTCGACTCTGGCGGTTTCAACATCAAATTTAGCCATGGTCGATCTCCTTTTTGAACAATTATGCACGTCCGCCGGAACAAAGCTTTTCTCAGTCGTACAGCTCTAACTCCCGTCAGCTGCTGCAGGGCAGCGTTCAGATGAGCCACACCCGTAAAGTCCTGCTTTTCAGACATATTATTCGACGTCCTTATGCCTGTTCCCTGCCTGCGACTTTGGCGAAGTGACACTTCTCCGGGGCAAATAACAGGGGCCGCTGCGCAAATGCAGCGGCCCTTTTGTCGCTTATGGCAGGCGGACGTCGCCCGCATCGCGCGTTTGGCTTATCTCCTCTTGCTCTTTGCGGGCTCGATGAGAAGGTCTATAAGGCCTATCACCAGCAGCGCGGCCAGCACGAATATCGCCACGTACCAAGTCAGGTTCTTCACGGAGAGGAACGCGTTAAGGAACGCGAAGAAGATAACGAACAGCACGACTCTGAGCAGCGCCGTAAGCACGCTGGTAACCACCGAGCCCCTGAACACGGTCTTTCTGAGTATGGCAATCAGCGCGATGGCTATGACCACAATAATCAGTATGTTCACGGCGTTGAGAGCTATCTTCGACGAGTCGAAGGAGCTGATCCAGTCGGTCAGCTTGCCTAACGCGAACTGGTACAGCGTGCTTCTGTATACGAACCAAGTGAGCGTCACGCTTACGGTCGCGCAGGCGATGCAGGCAAGGCCGCGCGCGAAGGGTCTGATAAGCGCGTTGGCTTCGTTGGTCATTTCGTACACGGTGCTGTAGGCCAGCAGGCGCACCAGCATGTACACGGGTATAGAGAGCAGGGCGATTATTATAATGGAGTATACCTCGGTCATAACGCCCTGATCGCCGTAGGCGTTGGTCGCGTCAGTGATTATGCTGCCAAAGCCGTTGATGTCGCCCTCGTTGATTTTGAACACGTACTTGCGGGTAATTTCCTCGGTGCGCGTGTAGAGCGGGAAGTAGTCAAAGCCCAGACGCTCGATGCCCTGCGCTTCACTCTCAGTTTGTTCCCCGGTGTCCACGACTTCTCCGCTGAGGCCTTCGGGTTGTTCCGCATCCACAGGCGTTTGGGCGTCCGCGCCCGTATCAGCCTGCGTCTCGTTTGCCAGCTGATCCACCTTGTTCATAAACTCGTCCACCTGCCCCTTATCGAACAGGCGATACAGCAGGTTGGTGTACAGCAGTGCCAGCGAGGCGAGCAAAAGCGCCGCCGCCAAAACAAGACAAATAAACCTTTTCATGAGTTTTCCCTCCTCATATTGTATCAATAATTAAAGTAGATGTCCACGAAGGTCCTGCCATCGTCGGTGATATCGACGTAGCAGCCGGAGCCCTTTGAGCCGTCCTCGGTCATTGACCAGTTAGTTCTTTGGTCTTCTTTTGCGGCTTTGATGATCTCGTCCTTCGTAACGGTGCCGTTCACGATGAACTGATAGGCCTCTTTCACCGAAAATTTCCTGTTGGCGACGATCCAGTTTATAAGCTCGTCCCTGTCCGAAACCGCTGTAAGCGCGGCGGGGGCGCTGTAGTCATCGCCAAGCGCCGTGGTTTTGGGCGCAAACTCGATTACGGCATATTTTGTGAACATCTCCTGAGTAAAGTTCACATACGCCCAGGCGACCATGAACGGCTCTCCTCTTTTCGCGTCGGGATCCGCAATATCCTTCCTGTCGCACGCGAATACGTCCACATAATACCTGCTGCCGTTAAGGTCGGGATAATTCACCGCGTTCCACAGCCTCGCTTCGCCGTCCACCGTGCCGGAAACAAACTGTACGTCCAGCCCCGCGATGCCGGCGGAGAGGTAGAACATGTTGGCGTACATTTCGCTGTCGCAGTCCTTTAACTGGGCGCTGTCGTCTTTGGACATTGCCCTGCACAGCGCCTCGACAATCGCCTCGGCTTTGGCCGTATCGGAGTCCTTCCCTGTCGCCGCGTCCGCTACCGCAAGGGCCAAATCGTAGAGCGCCTGCTGCTCCTCATTCAGCGAATCGGTATGGTTGAGTATGTATATCGCCTCATAAACCTCGGGGTTGCTTACAAGCACCTGACGGTAATCGCTCGAAAACTGCAATTCGGCCTGCTTTATGCCGCTCAGCGAAAGCAATTCGCTTAAGTGCTCCCCGCCGTTTTCGCTGAGCGTCCCAAAGACCGCTTCGTCGACGTTGAGCAAAAACTCTTCCGTATTGCCGCCTCTTATCCTTTCGTCGAGCAGGAGCGGAAGCTCATTTATGTCGCTTGGGCTGATAATCTCCGTTTCGGTATAGACGATGTCGTAGACGCGGCAGGTTCTGTTTTTCAGGCTCATCTGCCAGGAAAAGCTCTGGGCGCCAGCGCGGTACATGAGCCTTTCGAGCGCGTCAAACGACAGCTCATACTCCTGGGCGTAGACGAACTCGAATTCGCCCTGCCGTCCGCTTGCGTTTTCGGAAATCAGCGCCTCAAGGCCTTCCTCATCGTACACGTCCGCCTCAGGCCCGTTTTGCGCCTGCGCCTGCGTATACAAATCCGCTTCATCGCCGTCTGAACGGTATTTGTCGAGCCAGGCTTCCTTGGCGGTCTGAGCCTTCTGATAATCCATGAAGCTTCTGAACACCCTGTCTATGTCTTTATCGCTCTCCACGGTAAAAACCGCTTCGCTTTTGTCATAGTCGTATTCAGAGCGAATGTCTTCCGGCCAGACCGTCTCCTCGTAGGTTTGACTGTCCATGGGGATTGTAAAGGAGCCCTCGGCAAACGAAGCCGCGCACAGCGCGATTACAATAACGCACGACAGCGCGTAAATAAACCTCTTCATCGTCTTACTCTCCTTTCCTGTCATTGTGAAACCCTTACGATGTTCATGCTCTCTTCGCTGTTGAGCTTCACGGTTACCGCGGTGCCCTCGGGTACCTTGAACCCGGCGTTCTGCTCCGCTCCGCCCATTATAAGCACGGGGCCTTTGTTCTTTGCGAGCTTGACCGCAAAGTCGTTTTTGCCCTTTGCCGGCATGAACACTATATCGTCGCAGTCCTTGAGAGATATGTCTCCCGCGAACGCCACGCCCGCGTATATCATTATTTCCCTGAGGGTGATGCCCGACTTTTTCCAGCTTTGCAGCCTGAACCTTGTGTCGCGGCCGTTGTAGGTGACCTTGATAAGGTCATTCTCACTGAAGGCGGGCTTGAGCAGGTACCTTATCAGCTTATACAGCAGCAGCAGCGCTATCAGCGCTATTAAGGCGAGCGCGGCGATAATTATTTCCTTTTCGTACCTGTAGAGCGTGGTCAGGGTTATTTCCTTTTCAAAGCCCGCGTTGTCGTCGTCCGAAACTTTGACGGTGAGGCTCTTGCGCCCGTGTCCCGCCGCGTCGGCGTAGAGGCCGTAAGACGCGTTTTTGTCCCCTGTCGCCCACACAAGCCTGTTGTCCTGTACGGGCGTGGCGTCCTCCACCGCGGCGGCGCTGAGCAGGTAGCCGCCCTCAGGCAGACGGTAGAGCCTGTAGACGTCCTCCTTGCCGGAGGCCTCCATATTCACCGTGAAGGTGATTTTTTCATCGGGTTCTACCGAGGCAAGCTCCTTAAGGTCTATGAATATGCGGTCATCCTCCGCCCTCTCGCTTCCCTTCCACGGGATCGTGTGCTCGAAGCTGCCGGGGATCGCGCCCTTGTCGTAGGGCACGGTGTTTTTGATTACGAAGCGCTTTTCGCACTCGCTGATGACCTGCCTGTTAGAGCCGAGGCCGCCGTAGAGCGTGAGCTTTATAACGTAAGTGCCCGCCTTTACGGTTTCGCCGTCCTGTTTAAGGCTTTCGGACGGGTCTATCTTAAGCTTCTTAACGCCGCTGCCTACGCTCAGCTTGCCGGAATATATTCCGCGAGCATTTGAAGTGGCTTCTCCCTCCGCGCCGAGGTAGGATATTGTGTACTCGGCCTCTACGGTCTTAAGGTATTCCGGGTACATCTCGTCTATGGCGTCTTTTACATTTTTCTCTATTACCGTCACGCCGTCATAGCTAACGTCCATATCCCTCGCGCTTTTGGTGGTGGGTATTTCGTAGCTGACGTCGTACTCAATTGTGTCAAAGCGAAGGTAGGTATCTTCGCCCTCCGCCTTGAGGCTTATCCCCCTGTCGTTGTAGCTTTGCACAAAGGAGGCAAAGTCTATATACACAACCTGTATCTTGCCGTTGTTGTTTGCCTGATGGTTGCTGTCCTCAGCGCTTATGACTATGCTCAGGTTTTCCTTGAAGAGGTTGGTATATATCCTTATCTTGCTGCCCTGAATAGAGTAGCGGCTGCTCAGCTGTTCGGTAGAGAATGTCAGCTCCCTGCCTCTTTCCTCGTCCTTTCGGTCGCTGTAGTGATCCGCCAGATCTATTTCATTGTACTCGTCCGGGTCGAGGGCTGCGGCATAGTAAGTCTTTAAAATGCCGAATTCTTTGTTTTCAAGCTCGTCCTCTACAAGCTGCGGCTCCTCATCCTCTATTTCCACGGTGACATCCTTTGTGAGCACGGCGCCGGTGTCGTTGTTTGTGGCCTTTAAGTGCACCACATAGGTGCCCGAATCGGCGATGATGTCGGTGGTTACCGTGCCCTTGTGCCCTGAGCTTGTGTCGCTGTAGCTTGAAAGCTTATAGTATGCAGGCTCATCAGACGCGGCGTCCTTGAGCTGAACGCTGTATTCTACGCTCCAGTCCGTCTGTTTATTATTGAATACGCTCTGGCCTGAT
>JAFPYA010000235.1 GCA_017412445.1 Clostridia bacterium | reverse complement strand
GTCCTCCGCGGCCTTTACGCGGGAAAAGCCGCTTCTGACGTTGGCGCTCTTTCGCTGCGTAGTGTATAAGTGATTTATGACCGCGCCGCTCGAGGCCACGAAGAACCAGTTGCCCTCCTGCACAAGCTCGTATTTGCCCGATTCGTTTTTTAAAAGCTTCCCCTTGTTTTCGCCCGTAGTGCCGTCAAGCCCGTCAAAGCGCAAAAGCGCAGGCCAGCTCAGGGCGCTCCTGTGCGCAAGCCAGTCCTGATCGTGAATCTTTGCATCCACGGGCAAATCCTGTCCGAAAAACGGCTCTATGCCTTCGCCCGAGGCGTAGCTGTCGCCTATGCTGACTATGATCGGCCCTGTTTCGGCGACGCAATTGAATAGCGCGAGCGCGAGCGCTAAAGCGATAAATAGTGATAAAAGCCTTTTCATGAAGCTTCCTTTCTGCCCGGGATTGGCGCGGCGGGGTGAAGGGTGGTCTATAATGAAGCGATAACTATGTTTCTCAGCTTCCGCGTGAGCGGAGCAGTGCCGGTGTCCTTTGTGTTCTGGTTGAAAAGGAAGGTCATTTTTTCGTTCGGGAAGTTAATGAAGTAGGTGCCCAGCCATCCGTCCCAGCCGTACTCGCCCTCGAGTGCCAGCCCGTTCACGCGCCCCGGATACACGCACACGCGCATGAGCTTGCCGTAGGAGTAGCCCGTGCCCTCGAGCAGCCCCGTGAGCTGGGGCTTGGTGAGCCACGCAACCGTATTGCGGCTCAAGTACCTTTTTCCCTCGTATTCGCCGCCGTTAATGAGCATCGTGGCGAACCTTGCGTAGTCACCCAGCGTCGACACCAGCCCCGCGCCGCCCGATTCAAAGCGGGGCGGTTTGGTGTAATCGCCCACGCACAGGTGCTTTACGCTGTAGGGCTTAAGGCCGCTTTCGCTTCTCATGTAGGCGGTCACGAGGCGGCTCAGCTTTTCCTGCGGCAGATAAAAGCCTGTGTCCTTCATGCCCAGCGGCTCAAAAAACTCCTGCTTCAGGAATTCGCCGAAGGGTACGCCGGAGACGATTTCGACTATCGCGCCCAGCACGTCCGCGCAGGTGGAATATTTATATTCGCTGCCGGGGTCAAAGGCGAGGGGCAGGCCGCCGAGGCGGTTCATGAATTCCACTGTGCCCATGCCGCTGCCTGCGTCTATCTGCTTTTGATTTTCGTCAAACAGTCTGGCGGTGTATTTTTCGGCGCCGCTGCCCCCGGGATAGCATAGCCCCGCAGTCATGCTCAGCAGGTCGCCCACGCTTGCGGGGCGAACGGGCGAAGCGAGCGAGCCGTCGCTTCTTAGCACCTTCTGATTGTTAAAGCCGGGCAGAAAGTCGCTGACCCAGGCTCCGACGTCGAGCAATCCGCGCTCAACCAGCAGCGCCGCCGCGGCCGCGGTGACGGGCTTGGTCTGGCTGTAGAGGCGAAATATGCTGTCGTAACTCACTTTTTTGCTATTTTCGATGTCGGCATAGCCCGCGCTTATATTGATAAGGCTGCGGCCGTCTTTGATTATTTCAAGGTTGCAGCCGGCCAGTTCGCCTGCGTCCAGCGCGCGGTTTATGGTGTCGGCAAGCCTCTGCCTGAGCATTGCGCATTCCTCCCAGTTTAATCTGTATTTTAAGTATACTACACGCTGTCAACCGTTAATCTGCACAAAATCGGACGGGAAATTTTTATCTTGACACGCCGCTTCAAAACTCTTACAATAGGCGTATCCATTTAAGGAGGGTTTTGCTATGAAGAAGTACGAGTGCCCCTGCGGCTATGTTTACGACCCCGAGGTAGGCGATCCCGAAGGCGGCATCGCGCCCGGCACGGCGTTTGAGGACATCCCCGAGGATTGGGTCTGCCCCGTGTGCGGCCTGGGCAAGGATGCATTTACCGAGGCCTGATTTTTTCGGGCAGTGACCCCGTGAGAAGCGGGGTCAATTATTTTGCCGCTCAGAATGAGTCAAGGCCGCTTGCGCGTTTTAAGGCGAGAGGGTCTGTAAGCTTTGGCTTTTTTATGCCTGTGCGGCGGCGCAGGTTATTCTGTTCAGCGTGGAGGAGCTGCTTATGAGCGCTAAGCGCCCCAATATTATAATGATAATGACCGACCAACAGAGGTACGACGCGATGGGCTGCGTAAACCCGCTGGTTGTTACGCCCGGCATAGATTCGCTGGCGAAGGACGGCATACTGTTTTCTCAGGCCGTGACCCAGTGTCCCATGTGCGTGCCCGCCCGCAACAGCCTTATGTTCGGCCTGTACGCGAGCCAGACGGGCGTGCGCACAAATGGCGGCGCGCTGCTGGATGAAAACAGACTTCCGTCGGTTCCACTGCCTCAGAGGCTGCACGACGCGGGCTACTTCTGCGCGGGATTTGGCAAGACGCACTGGAACAACACCGTAAAGGGCGGCGCGGGCTCGCGGCGCGGCTTTGACGTGCGCGCCGAGGGGCAGAGCCATGAGAGCGTGCTCAACGAAGAGGGCGCGGTCATGATGGACTACGAGGACCCCGAGGGGCTTAAAAAATACTACGAGGAGACGGGCGAGTTCGGCTCGGGCGAGGAAAACGCGCTGGGCTACATGGGCAAAATCAGTTCTCTTCCCAAGGAGCACCACAGGGACGGCTTCATACACCGCAAGTGCATAGAGTTTCTTGACAGCTACGAGCCCGACGGCAGGCCGCTGTTTTTGTATTTCTCGCTAATTAAGCCCCACGCGGGCTTCAACGTGCCGCAGGAATTTGAGGATCTGTACAAATTAAAGGACATACCGCCCCTGCCCGCGCCACCGTGGACGGAGGAGCCGCCCACCCACATACGCGCCGCGATGGACGCAAGCCCGAACCTGTACAACGCGCACTACGGCCGCAAGGAGCTTTTGGACAAGCTCACACCCGAAGAGCTCAAGCTCGTGCGCCTGCGCTACCTCGCCAACTGCTCCTTCATGGACAGCTTCATTTCGTCGGTATTAAGCAAAATACGCGAAAAGGGCCTCGACAAAAACACGCTGTTCGTGTTTTTGAGCGACCACGGCGACATGATGGGCGAGCGCGACAACCGCTACAGCAAGTACTGCCTCTACGAGGGCAGCGTGCGCGTGCCGCTGATACTTGCGGGCGACTATGTGGATAAAAAGCTGCACGGCACGGTGAGCGACATTCCCGCCATGCTTACAGACATAGTGCCCACGCTTATCAGCGCCGCCGGCCTCGAAAAGGACCCGCAACTGCCCGGCACGGATTTGCTTGGCCCCGTCCACAGGCGCGGCCAGTTTTCGGAGTTCCACGGCGGCGGAGGGGAAGCAAAGCAGCTCGCCCCCGCGCTCATGTGGCGCACGGACCGCTACAAGCTCATACTCTACCGCAAGGGCACCGTTAACGACGACACGCCGCCCGAGGGTGAGCTTTACGACCTCGAAAGCGACCCCCACGAATGGTACAACCTCTTTGACGACCCCGCCCACGCGGACACGGTCAGGCGCCTTACCATAGACATGGTTACGCACCTTGCCACCGCCTACGCCAAGGCGCCCGCCCACGGGGACTACAAGGGGCTTGAGAGATTGAGATAGGCGGCAATTTAAAAGAAGAAAGACAACCGCCGTGCCGTGTCTTTTGTGACAGGCAGGCGCGGCATAGTTGTCTCTTTTGATAACCTGCGGGGTCGTAAAACCGCCCGCGCGACACGCGTATGGCGCAACAATTCAGATTTTCTTTGCCAGCATCAGCTCCGCGGGCTGCTCATACCCCTCGAAGGGCAGGGTAAAGCCGCCGCAGTCCCTGTAGTCCAGCGCCCTGTAGAAGTGCTGCGCGCTTTCGTTTGATTGAGTCGAGGTCATCACGAGGTCGAAGCCGCGCGATTTCATATCCTTTTCCCAGTATTCAACGAGGGCGCGTCCATAGCCCTGCCTCTGCTTTCCGTCTTTAATGTAAAGCAGGTTGCAAAACGGTATGCTGTCCCAGAACAGGGAATAGCGAAGCAGGCCTACAGGCTCGTTTTCGGCCTCGATTATATAGCTCATCCTCCGCTCGACCTTTTGCATAAATTCGTTTTCGCTTATATGCCTGTCGAGCGAAAACCAGAATCCAAGGTCGGCCTTTTCGGCATAGCGGATTTTGAGCGGTTGGTCGGACTCGTCCATTTTTGGCATGTCCGCAAGGAGAGCAGGCTCTTTGGCGCCGCAAGAGAGCTTCTTGAACAGCCTCGCGCTCCAGAACGTCATATCGAGCTCGTCCAGATAAAAGTGCAGTATCGCCCTGCTGTTCTTTGTGGCGGTGCTTAGCATTATATACTCCGCTTCGCCGGACACGGCCTTTTCCATGCGGCAAAAGAGCTTTTTGCCTATGCCGCAGGAGCGGTATTCCGGCTTTACGTACAATTCCTCCACCTCGAAAAACGGCGCGCCTGCAGGCATTATCGAGGTCGTCCTTTCTGCCTTCTCCATGTGGCCGAAGAGGTAGCCCGCGATTTCGGAATTGTATGACGCGACGAATATGCGGTTGCCCTCGATGTCGCTTTTGCTGTTTTTCCGGTAGCCGTGGCAGCTGTTTTCGTTTTCCCAGGCCTGAGACAGGCGTATAAGCTCGCTCATAAGCGCTTCGTCAGGTGCCCTTTCCTCTATGACCGCGCCCTCCGAAACGGCTTCGGGCGCGCCCGCAATGCGCGTGTCGAATATGAGCACGGTTTCGACCTCGTTTAAGCGCAGCTTTGAGGGCTTGTAGGGCGCGCTCGCCTTGTGCCAGAGCTTTTTGGCGGGGAGGTTGTTTTCGTTGTACTTTATCTCCCATGCGCCGGGACGGCGCTCAAATATCAGCCGGGCGGCCTCAAGGGCGATGTGCCTGCGCCTGAAGGCGGGAAACACGGTGAACTCGGCCAGCACGTGGTCGGGCGCGCCGCCTGTATTTGAATAGGGATTTATGAAGGCAAAGCCCGCGATTTTGCCGTCCCAAGCTATGAACAGCGCCTCCCTCAGGGGATCGCTGAAATAGGCGTCGAAATGGCCGTAGCTGCAGTTGCCGTTATCGTCCATCTCATCGTCGTAGTAGTTTGTCATTTCGTAGAGGTACTTTTGGTTTACGTTCCACAAAAGCTGCCTCTGTTCGGGCGCGACAGGGAGTAATTCAAGCATGATACTTCCACCGTAAAGCGGCAGCCTCCGAAAAACCGGAGGCTGCGGGTTGGTAATGGCGTTTTATGCTTCCTCGACAAGCTCGAGGCTGTGGGTCTTGTTCAGCTGCCTGCAGATCTCTATGAACTTGTCAAGCGGCAGGTTGTTCATCTGCTTTCCGCCCCTTATGTTCACGGAGACGGTGTTCTCGGCGGCTTCCTTGTCGCCCAGCACGAGGATGTAGGGATCGTGGAACTTGCGGAAGGTCTTTATCTTTTCCTTCATGTTCTTGTCCTGATAGTCGACCTCGACGCGGATGTCGTTGTCCCAGAGCAGCTCCTGCACCTTGTGAGCGTACTCGTTGTGCTCGGGGCGGATGGGCACTATGGCCACCTGATAGGGGCTGAGCCAGAAGGGGAAGGACGCCTTGAAGTTCTCAATGATGATGCCTATGAAGCGCTCAAACGAGCCCAGTATGGCGCGGTGTATCATCACGGGGCGCTTGCGGGTGCCGTCCGCGGCCTGATATTCGAGGTCGAAGTTCAGGGGCAGCTGGAAGTCGAGCTGTATCGTGCCCATCTGCCACTCGCGGCCTATGCAGTCCTTCATCTTGAGGTCGATCTTGGGGCCGTAGAACGCGCCGTCGCCCTCGTTTATTTCGTACTTGCCCTCGCCGTAGTGCTTGTCCAGTATCTTCTTGAGCGCGGCCTCGGCCTGATTCCACAATTCGATATCGCCCATGAAGTCGTCGGGACGGGTGGACAGCTCGGCCTCGTAGGTCAGGCCGAAGGTGCCGTAGATTTCGCCGGCAATGGAGAGTATATCGGCGATTTCGCTTTCGATCTGATCCTCCATAAGCAGCGTGTGGTCGTCGTCCTGGCGGAACATCTGCACGCGGAACAAGCCGTTGAGCTCGCCGGATTTTTCCTTGCGGTGAATCACGTCGGTCTCGCTGAACCTGAGCGGCAGGTCCTTATAGGAGCGCGCCTGGCTCTGGTAGGCCTTGATCGCGTTGGGGCAGTTCATGGGCTTGCAGGCGTATTCGGCCTCGTCGCCCTCGGGATTGTCGATAAGGAACATGTTGTTGCGGTAGTGTCCCCAGTGGCCGCTGGTCTCCCAGAGCTGCTTGGAGTTGATTATGGGCGCGGAGATCTCATTGTAGCCGTGGCGCACGTGTATCTTGCGCCAGTAGTACAAAAGGGCGTTGAACATGTTCCAGCCGCGGGGCAGGAAGTAGGGCATGCCGGGCGCGGTCTCGTCCATCATGAACAGCTCCTGCTCCTTGCCGAGCTTTCTGTGGTCGCGCTCCAACGCCTCCTTCATGAACTGCAGGTGCGCCTTGAGCCCCTGCTTGTCCTCGAAGGCGTACACGTACACGCGCTGCAGCTGGTCGCGGTGCTCGTCGCCGCGCCAGTAGGAGCCGCTGACGGCCTTGATCTGGAACGCGGCGTTCATAAGCTCCTGAGAGTTGCTTATGTGCGGGCCGCGGCACAAATCCACAAAGTCGTCGCCGGTGTAATATATGGTAATCTTTTCGTCCTCGGGCAGGTCGTTTATGAGCTCGGTCTTGAACTTCTGGTTCTTGAACAGCTCAAGCGCCTCGCCTTTGCTTACTTCCTTTACCGTCCAGGGCTCGCGGCGCTTTATAATTTCGCGCATCTTGTCCTCGATTTTGCCGAAATCCGCCTGAGAGATGTTCTCGGGCAGCAGGAAATCGTAGTAGAAGCCGTCCGCAATCTGCGGGCCTATGGCGTACTGCACGTTGTCCTTGCCGTAGAGCTCGATTATGGCCTTGGCCAGTATGTGGCTCAGGCTGTGGCGGTATACGCCGGAGTAGAACGCCTTGTACTCTTCCTTTGTCATTTCGCTCATGGTCTGTATCTCCTTCTTTTTTTGCTTTCTCGGGCAAAAAAACTCCCTTACGGACATTTGCCCGCAAGGGACGTAATATTACGCGGTTCCACCCTTGTTGCCGCATGCGCGGCCGCTCAATTGGGCTTTAACGGCGCCCGCCGTCCCTGTTCACAGGGCTCTCCGGGGTGGTATTCAAGCGCGGTCCGAACGGGCTTGCTTTCAGCCTGGGCAAGCTTCTCTGGGCGTTGAACCCGCGCGCACATGTCCCCATCAGCGATTTGAAGGTATTTTAGCTCTAACTTTGACCTCTGTCAAGCCCG
Organism: Clostridia bacterium; assembly: GCA_017412445.1. GTDB lineage: Bacteria > Bacillota > Clostridia > Christensenellales > Aristaeellaceae > RUG14130. The sequence continues at coordinate 5,338 of JAFPYA010000235.1, read as the reverse complement.
CTTATGTAAAAAACAAGTCCTCGGCGCTTTTGCCGAGGGCTTAAAGCCTGCGCGGGCTTACTTTATGGCGGCTATGGCCTGCTGCGCAAACTCGGCGGCGGCCTTGAGGTCGTTCTCACCGGGCTGCTTTCCGCTCAAAAAGCCCTTGCCGGGGAAGGCCTTGCAGGCGACGACGTTTATGCCTTTTTCGGTAAGGATGCCCTTCATCTGTGCAAGCGCACTTTCGTCCTGCTTGGGGTTGCAGGAATATAAGGCGGCGTTGCGCACACGCTTGTTGTTAAGCGAAGACAAAAACTCTACCGTCGTGGCGTCGGCCTTGGTGCCCTCGCAGCCCAAAAACATAAGGCTGACGTTTTCGGGCATGTATGCGGGCATCAGCGCTTCCTTTGTGGCCTTGGTCGCCTGAGAAATTGCCTCGGCGATAGCCAGCGCGCTGCCCTTTGGCGAGACATAATAAATCTTTGTGTTCATTAATTAGATTCCACCTTTCGTTTGATCTTGGCGAAAACCAAATTATATTGTATCCAATCTGTGTTAAGTTTCAATCGGCGTTCGATTTATTTATCCAAACTGAACTGAAATAACGATAATACGGCAGATTGTACGAAATACAATCTGTGAATTTATTAAAAATGACGAGGAGACTCGACTTACGCATATTTCTTCGGAGTGAGCCTATTTCTTCGGCGCCAGCTCGCCGCTTTTCCAGTGCCTGCGGCACAGCGCGGTGTAGCTTTCGTTGCCGCCAAGCACTATCTGCTCGCCGTGCTTTACCACTTGGCCGTTTACGAGGCGGGCGTTGTAGGTGGCCTTGCGGCCGCACCAGCACACGGTTTTGACCTCCTCGATGGAGTCCGCCCAGGCGAGCAGCCACTTGCTGCCCTCAAAAAGCTCGCCTTTAAAATCGGCCCTCAGGCCGTAGGCGATTACGGGGATGTTCATCTCGTCAACGATGCGCGTAAGCGTCTCCACCTGAGATTTGGTGAGGAACTGCGCCTCGTCCACGATTATGCAGTCGAGGCCGCTTAAATCCATGCGGTCGATGTCCTCGATATAGCTGCACTCGGCGATCAGCCCGGAGCGGGAGGCCACCGTGCTTTCGCCGTCCCGCGTCTCTATGCGGGGCTTGAGTATTATGCATTTTTGTCCGCGCTCCAAATAGTTGAAGCGCACCATTATCGCGTTTGCGGTCTTTGAAGAGCCCATCGCGCCGTAGCGGAAATACAATTTGGCCATTGAAAGCGTCTCCTTAAAGTGAAGCCTTAATGATTTTTACTTTACTATTTTACCCGCTTAAGCTATAATGAGCAAGGTGATGAATGTGAAAATAGCGGGAATTATTGCCGAATACAACCCCCTGCACAGGGGGCACATATACCACATCGCAAGGACGAGGGCGCTGAGCGGGTGCGACTACGTGGTGTGCGCGCTGGGCGGCGCGTTCACCCAAAGGGGCGAGGCGGCGGTGTTCGACAAGTACGCGCGGGTAAAAATGGCGCTGATGGCCGGCGCGGACGCGGTGATCGAGCTGCCGCAGGTGTACGCCCTGCGCCCGGCGCAATTGTTCGCGCGGGGCGGTGTGGGCGTGATGAACAAAATCGGCGCGGACGTACTGTCCTTCGGCTGCGAAACCGACGACGCCGAATTGCTCCTAAAGGCGCGCTTTGCCGTAAACAATCCGGACAGGGCTGCCCTTAAGCAGGCGCTTGCGCGGGGCGAAAGCTACCCCAAAGCGCTTTCCTCTGCGGCGGCGGGGGAGGATGCGGCGCTCAAGGCTCTTTTGTCCGCGCCGAACCTTCTGTTGGCGCTGGAATACATAAACGAAATCGAGCGCGCCTCCTCGCCAATTGAAATCTGCCCCGTGCGCCGCGAGGGCGGGTATCACGACGAAGCAAGCCTTCTGTCCGCAACGGGCGTAAGGGCAAGGCTTCTTAAGGGCGACCTGAGCGGGGCGACAGAGGGTCTGCCGAGCGAAATAGCCCAAACTTACGCCGGGGAGGCCTCAAAGGGTCTGCCCGATATGAACCGCCTGGACGCGCTGATGCTGAACGCCTTAAGGAATATGGACGTTAGTCTGGTCTCTTCGCCGGACGACAGCGAGGGACTCATCAACCGCGTAAAAAAGGCCGCGCTCTCAAGCGGCACCTTTGAGGAAGCGCTGTTTAAGGTCAAGTGCAAGCGCTACACGCTTTCGAGGGTCAGGCGGCTAATGATGGACGCGGTGCTGAGATTGCCCCAGGCGCCCTCAGAGGTGCCGTACGTGCGCCTGCTGGGCGCGCGCCGCGCCTCAGAGCCTCTGCTCAGGGAGCTCAAGGCGCGCTCAGGCGGCGCGCTCACAAGCGGCACACGGCTAATCAGGGACGACCCCGTATTTCTCGCCGAATGCCGCGCCACCGACCTGTGGGGGCTTATGAGCGCGAACCCGGAGTATCGCGCCGCAGGCCGCGAATTTACCGCCGGCACCCTGTACGTCTGAAGGAGGGACGAAGGCGGCGCGGCTTTACAAGCCGGGGCTTTGGTGATATAATCTATACGGGAAAAGAGCCGCCTTGCATCGCATGCGAAGGGCTCGTTTCCCTCTTAAAAGTTTGGAGAGTGCGAAAAAAATGATGTTTTCCGGTTTTGCGTTCCTTTTATATTTTTGCAGCGGTGACCCCGGCGCTGTCCCTCGCGTTCACAGAGGATGCCGGCGGCAAGCCGTTGATATTCTTCCGGCTTTGAGGAGGGCGCCGCAATGAAACATAAATTGACCTTCATGCTCGCGGTCGCGCAGGTGGTATTTCTGGGCTTTCTGGGCATTTTCACGCTTTTGTTCAGCGAAAAGCAGTCCACGGCCTCCGAGAGCGAAAACCGCATGCTGCAGGGCTTTCCCGAGATAAGCCTGAGCGCGCTGAGCTCAGGCAGGTTCACTTCGGAATTCGACGACTTCCTCAGCGACAACTTTATCGGGCGCGAGAGTGCCGTGAGCGCCGCAAACAGCATGCTGGACGCGTTTGACATGATAAGCGGCGACGAGGCGTTTGAGAAGAAGAACCAGGAGATGGAGCAGCGTCTCGCTGCCGAGGGCGGCGCGGAAGCGGCGGCGCAGGCGGACGACGAGACCGACGACGGCGGCGACGGCGAGATCGCCTACACCGCTATGTCCGCGGGCGAGGTGCCCATAGACAGCCGCAAAAGCTACATGTGGTACGTAAAGACCGACGGCACCCTCTCGCTCAAAGTCGAATATCTCAAGACCAACGTGGACACCTACGCCGAGACGCTCAGGCTCCTGAAGACCTGTCTGCCCGAGGACGGCGTGATAAACTACGTGCAGGTGCCCCTCGCCTCGCAGGCAAACCGCTGGCGCGACCAGCAGGACGTGTACAGCGGCTGGGGCTCGAGCCTCGAGCTCATGCTCACCCAGAGCCTCGGCGGCGCAAAAAACATAAACGTCTACAGCGCGTGGGATCTGCTCGCGCCCTACGTCTGCAGCGAAACGCCCATGTTCTACTTCACCGACCACCACTGGAGCGGCGAGGCGGCCTACATCGTTTCCGCCGCCATGATACAGGACAGGGGCTGGCCGGTGATACCCTACGACGAGTACAAATACAAGGCCATACTGTCCTCTGCCGTGGACGATGACGGTAGGAGAGACGTGTTCAACGTACTGTACCCGCTTACGCCCGTGCACTCCTACGTGGTCAAAAACGGCACGGATCACGAGCTGAGCCTTATGGCATACGACGTGGCCACCTACACCAGCTACATGAACGGCTCGAGAGAGCCGTGGCGCAAGATAGTCAGCGGCGCGAACACGGGCAGAAAGGCGCTGGTGATATGCGATTCCTCCGGCAACGCCTTTACGCCCTACCTGTTAGCCTACTACGACGAGGTGCACATGTGCGACTTCCGCTACGGCTATTACGACACCAAGGCCGCGGGCGGCTACATAAAGGACAACATCGCGAAGTACGGCATCGACGACGTGTACATCGTCGCCTCTACCGCCAACGACCTGCGCAAGGACAACTCCATAAAATACTTAAGAAGATATTTGGGCTTCTGAGGGGCTTTAGATGAGCGAAAAAGACAGAATCGATGGGCGCGCTGAGGCAAAAAACGCGCATAAAACCGTAAATCGCCGCGCTGAAGGCGGCTCAGACCAAAGGCGGCCTGTGCGCGAAGGCGGCAATCAGGCGCGCCCCGCTGCGCGTTCTTCCCAAAGCGCCGCGAGCGCGAAAACGCGCGCTTCGGGCGGCGCAGACACAGTACGAAAACGGGCGCAAAGCGGCGAAGCGGCGCAGGTAAGGCGCGTTTCCTCCGGCAGAAGCGTTTCTTCCGCCCGCGGAAATACCGCCTCGCGTCCCGGCGCAAAGAAGCCGCCGCTCATCAGGCGCGTATTTTCCGCTATTGGCTCGGGCGTAAAAAAGTTTTGGCACCTGTTTGACCGCTTTCGCACGGGCCCCGCGCAAAGCATTATCACAAACACGATACTTGCGGCGGTGCTTCTTCTGCTGCTTGCCAGCATTTTCATGCTTATAAAGCCCTCGCTTGACGCCGGCAGCGCCGTCTCGGCCGCAAAAAGAGGCGACACGGAGCGCGCGCTTCAATTGATGAGGCGCGCCGAGAAGGAGGGCTTGAGCGCTACGACGCTGGACAAAACGCGCATAGAGGCCGCCTCCGCGCTGACAAGCAGGGGCAACTTCGCCGTTGCGCGCCAGCTCACGGACGAGGTGAGGAACGCGTCTTTGGCCTCAGAGCAAACGCGCGCCATCGACTACGCCGAGGCCAACTCCCTTGTAACTCAGGGCAAATTCGACGCGGCGGCGCAGCTTTATTACCGGCTGGGCGACTACCTCGACAGCACGGACAGGTACACCGACTGCCTGTGCGCGATAGCCGTGCAGGCCTACCTTGACGGCGAGGAGTCGCGCGCCAGAAGCCTGCTTGCCGAGATAGACGACGCCGAAAACCGCCTGCCCCGCATATTCGCCTTTTTGGGGCACGAGGAGCTTTCCTCAAATCCGCTCTTCAGCGCCGAAGGCCTCGAAAACATGAACGAATCCTTTAAGCAGCTCAAGCTCAGCAGGCAGGCCGCAACGCGGGGGAACATCGCCGCGGGCGCGCGCCATTCGCTGGTTTTGAGAAAGGACGGCACGGTCACCGCCGCGGGCGACGACTCCTTCGGCCAGTGCCGCACGTCGCAGTGGTTCGGCGTGATACAGGTGGCAGCGGGCGCGTCCCACTCGGTGGGGCTGTGCTCGGACGGCAGCGTGGTGGCCGCAGGCGACAATTCGCAGGGCCAGTGCGACGTAAGCGCGTGGCGCGGCATAAAGGCGATAGCGGCGGGCGC
>JAFPYA010000234.1 GCA_017412445.1 Clostridia bacterium | reverse complement strand
CAGCGGCTTAGTTTTATCGCGGACAACGATTGCTACCTTACGGACTACGGCGCAAACGTGATTGCGCGCGTCGAAGGCGGAGAAAAGTTGTGGCCGCTGATTTGGAAGGATGGCAAGGGTTTGTTCCTTGTGATTTACGGCGAGGATGCATATTGGCTGCCGCGTAGCAGGGAAATACTGCTGCATGGCTTTGACGCGGGCTATTACAGCAGCGGTTACGGTGAATACGATCAAAACGACCCTTGGCGGTGGTATGAGAGTGGTTCAGAGGAGTCGGATATCCGGTTCGGCCTGATTGACGAAAACGGTGAAGCGCTCACGGAATACGACTATACCTACGTCCGCGTGCTCAGCGGCACACAAATCGAGCTTGGCAAGCGGGACGGCACGCGTCTTACCGTGAACATCGGAGACTGAGGGCGCTTAACGATAGCTGTGACGGTTCGTCGACTGAATCAGCATTCATAAAAAATCCTGCCGACGGCGTCGACAGGATTTTTCGGTTATTCCTCCGGCATTTCGTACAGCCAGTCGAGGCTCAAAAGGCTTTCGCTGTCGAGGCCGCAGTCGCGCGCCGCTACGGGGCTGTCCGCGGGGACGAAGCCTATCACAGTGAATGCGCCGGTGGGGAAGTCTATTTCGTGCGTGCCGGCCTCGTAGAGGAAGGCGTGCACGTTCATCGCCTTAATGCCTTTACACTTGGCGGCGTGCACGAGGCGGGGCATGTAGCCTCCGCGGTCGTCCGCATGGGTGTCGGTTTCAAGCGAGGGCGGCGCGAGCCATTCCACGCCACGGTCATCTATGTAGCCAATCAGTATTTTTGCAGGGGCGCTTAAGCGGAACTTCAGCTTTATGCCGGAAACTATGCAGTCGTGCATGCTGAAGCGCACGCCCGTAAGGCCGTCTATTTCGCCCGCGCAGAGCTCTATTCTGGCGTCCTTGTCGGTAAAGGCGCTTGCGCCCTTCGTGAACGTGAATACTTCTCCGCTGCCCAAAAGCTCAAACCCGGCCTGCGGCAGCCTCGGCGCGTCGCCCGGGGAGGGCGGCTTGGGATATATGCCGGCCTTCATGCGGGCGAGGTTCGATTTGAGCGCTTCAAGCTCCCTTTCGTACTCGGGCAGGCAGTCCGACCAGTGCTTGTACCTGCCGCCGTCCGGGAAGGGGATCTTCCTCTGACGCGTCTGCATGCTGTTGGCAAAGAGATAGGTCTTGTCCGTCAGCTCAGTAAGACGCCGGTAATACTCCAGCGAGGTTTGCAGATGTGTTAGCGCGTTTTCGATATAGCTTAGGTCGCTCACGCAGCCTTCGTCCTGGGTATATTTGTATTTGAGTATCCACAGCGCGGCATTGACTTTTTCGCACATGCAGCGGGTAAAGAGGGCGATGGCCTTAAAATCGTCCAGCAGGCGCGCGCATTCTTCAAAGTCTGTTTCAACAGGCCTGAGCAATTCTTCCATCCGGTCGACATAGCCGGTCAGCGCCTGAATGAGCGCGGGCGGCGTTTCGCCCGTGTGCTTTTCGCCCGCGGCCTCCCTGCGCGCGTATTCCTCCAGCGTTTCGCCGTTTCGGGCGACGGAGTTGTACAGCTCCCAATTCGGCCTGTAGCGCTCGGCGTTGGTCAGCTGGCTCATGGTCATGCCAAGGCTCAGCGTCTGCCGGTTGCCCTCGGTGATGCCAAAGCGCGCAAGCAGCTTCGTCTGGCACAGCGCGGCGAGCTCGCCCGCCTTGAGCAGCCTGCCCGCATCCCAGCCACGGTCGCAGTCGTATACGGGATAGATCCAATCGCGCCAATAGGCGAACTCCTCCGTCTGATCTCTGTCCGGGTTCCATGCATAGCGCAGCCAGGCGCAAAACCAGAGCATGTCCCTGTCCATCTGCAATAGGCGCGGCTCAGCCTTGTCCGGCGAATACGGCCAGTCCCAGTAAAACAGCGGGTACAGGTGCAGGCTCGTGGCGCCCAGGCGGTATTTTGCCGCCTGCACGCACTGCTGTATGTAGAGGGGGCTAAAAAAGCGGAAGGGCTCGAGGTCTGCCAGTATATGTACGTTTATTATGTGGCTGATGCCGAGCTTGTTCATTTTTTCGTGGTTTTTCTGCCATTTTCCCCTCGGCAGGCGCGTGGTCAGGCCTTCGCCGTTGTACTTCCACATGGTGTACAGGTTTTTATAGCCGCCCCGCACCCTTTCCAGCGCCTTGTCGGGGTCGCAGTCGTGCCCGCGCAGTATGATAGGCGGCTCCGTTTCAAGCCCCGCCTGCGCCGCGCCCGCCTTGACTGCCGGCACGATGGTGTCGGCGAACCAGGCGGCTTTGTTGTCAGCTCCGCGCAGCGCCTCGCCAAGGCACACCATGAGGCCCACGTTAGGGTATTCCGCCACGAACTGCTTTATCGCCGCGAAGCTGTAATCCCTGACCAGCGGGTCGATGCTGTCCTGTACGAGGCTCAGGCCGTGCTTTTCGGCAAAGGGCAGCGGAATATGGATGTTGTAAAACTTGAGTACGAGCCATATGCCGCGTTTGTCGCATTCCGTAGCCAGCCAGAGAAAGGTTTCGTGGTTGAGCTTGTACTCTTCCTCGCTCACCTCCAGCGCTTCGGGGTATTTTTCGAGCTTCTGGAGCGAGGAGAACGGATGTCCGCTCCACAGATAGAGGACGTTTGCCCTCATTACCAGCAGCCTGTCCAGAAACTGCGTCCAAAGCTGCCTGTCGTAAAACCACGGGAAACGCTCCGGCGTGATGGGATACTCGTAGGTACGGCGCGGCGGCTCGATGGTCGTCTTCTGCAGCCCCACGCAAGGCCCCCTGAGCTTAAATGCCGGCTCGTCGTAATCAAGCACCTCGGGGGGAAGGCAATCGTCCCTTTCGATCAGCTCGCACAGTCTCATGCAACCGTACAGCGCGCCAGTCGCGCTGCCGCCGATGACCACGATGCCGCCCGAGGCGCTCTTCTCGATTTGGAACGCTTCTCCCTCGGGGGCTTTGACATGGTAGAGAATGTCCTCAGCATTTTCGAGCGCTTTCAGCGCTTCCGACCTGCCGCGCACGGCGATAAGGATTTCGTCAAACGCGGGCGCTTTGTCCAAGGCCACGATTTCGTTGCCGCCGCACAGCACCGTATCAATCCGCTCCGCGCCAAGGCGCAGGCGGGGATTTTCAAATGCGATAAATATTTTCATGGGATGCTCCTTTGCGATGAGGATGAGGAGATTAAGGAACGGAGATTAAGGGACGTGGCGGCTGGTAGCCGCCGCTACAGGAGCCGCCGCTT
>JAFPYA010000233.1 GCA_017412445.1 Clostridia bacterium | reverse complement strand
ATAAAAACAAACCATTTTTCAGATTGCATGAAAGGCTGAGACTGCAGGCCGAGTTTAGTCAGAAAAATGTTGATGATGCCCGTAGTCTGATTGCTGAATGCGAACATCATAGCCACAAGCACCGTTGTCGATATGAAGTGCGGAATATACGTCACCGTCTGCACGCTCTTTTTGAAGCGCTCGTTTTTTACTTCATTGAGCAAAAGCGCAAATAATATCGGCGGCGGGAAGCCGAACACTATTGCGGAGAAGGATATACGCAGAGTGTTGCCTATCACCTGCCAAAAGCTGTAAGTGGAGAAAAACTTTTTAAAATGAGCTATACCTATCCACTCGCTGCCTGATACGCCCTGCAAAAACTTGTAATCCTTGAGCGCGAGCTGAACGCCGTACATGGGAGTATATATGAATAGAATCACCACAGCGAGCGCCGGTAACGTCATTATATAAAATTGATAGTTACGCTTTATGTCCTTAACAAGGCCGTTTTTCATAAGCATACCTTCTTGCGTGTTTCTATGTGGAAATATAACACATTTCTTACAAAACTCCAATATGGTGATTTATCATTTTTTATGAATAATTCGCAATTTTTCCAGACAAAATATATGAAGTTGGCAAAAATGCGAATAAAACGAAAATTAATCGAATTGTCAAAGCATATACTCGTGGCTATAATATACTTAAGTGAATTGTATTTACAGCATTACAAAGTGTTGGCGGAGGATTTAACCATGGTCACATCAGAAGGTATTAAAAAGCTGGCTAAGTCGCTTGGAGCAGACCTTGTAGGCATAGCATCGATGGACAGATTTGAAGGCGCACCGGCTAACCAGGATCCAAGGTACATACAGCCAGACGCGAAGGCCTGCATCGTGCTGGCCTTCAGAGTTCCCAGAGGTTATTACAGGGGAATCGAAGAAGGCACGTTTTTTTCGGTGTACACCACGATGGGCTATGCGGGTATAAACGAGGTGTTCGGACCGATAATCCTGCGCGAGCTCGTCTGTTATCTCGAGGACGAGGGCTATGAATCTGTGCCGCTACCCAATATATACCTGCGCTCCAGTGCGTACTTCGACAAAGGTGAAAACGACCCGTCGGTCAGCGTGCCTGTCTCGCCGGATAAGCCGTTCCCCGACGTAATGATTGATATGCGCGTGGCGGCATATGCCGCGGGTTTGGGCGAATACGGCTGGAGCAAGGTCTTCCTTTCTCCCGAATTCGGTCCGCTGCAGCGTTTTGCCGCCCTGCTCACCACAGCCCCGCTCGAGCCCGACCCGATCTTTGAGGGCAAAATCTGCGACCGGTGCATGAGCTGCGCTCGCGCCTGCACGGGCAAAGCCATATCGATGACCGAAGCCGATCATATAACGATTGCCGGCCACGTAATTGAATACGCGAAGGTGGACCTCAAGGCGTGCTCAATCGCTTACCGCGGCGGCAACCCCGACTATAACCCGTTTCTTGATTCGAAAGTCAAGTATGAGGACTACAAGGATCTCTATTTCGGCAGCCCGATACTCGAGGAGGCCGTGCATATACCCAAATACATGCGCCACGGCAGCGCGCTCGAAGGCGCGCGCGGCTGCATGCGCGAGTGCTACGCGCATCTCGAGAAGGTGGGAAGGCTGACCAAAAAGTTTACCACTCCGTTCAGAAAACCCGGCTGGAAACCGTGGAAGATAGACAGAAGCCAGTATCCGGACATAGTGGTAGGCAATAAAAAAAGAAGCAAGGACGATTCACTTCTGTAATATGAAATTCTCTATCGGTTATCAGCTGCCGGATGAATTCGACTCGACGGCGGAGATTGTAAACGACTACATAGAAAACATTTCGAGCGTATACTTTGCTCTTCCGGGGCAGGCAAGTGCCCGAAACGCTATTGACGCCTCCGACAGGGAAGAAATGCTCGAGGAGCTTAAATTCATACGCTCCCTGGGTGTTTCGCTGTCCCTTTTGTATAATGCGAATTGCTACGGGGCGGGCGCCGTCTCCGAGGCGTTCAGACAGGAGATAGTATCCGACATCGGAAATCTGACCGATAAGCTGGAACTGACCGATATCACGACCACCTCCCCCTTCGTGGCGCGCGTAGCGAAGGCCGCGTTCCCGCAACTCAGGGTCACCGCGTCAGTAAACATGTGGATAGGCACGACGCAGGCGATGAAGTACCTGGGTGACGACTTCGATTGCTTCTACATGCAAAGGGAGTACAACAGGAGCTTTAAAAAGATAAAAGAGCTTTCCTCGTGGTGCGTTGCCAACGGAAAAAAGCTTAAGATGCTTGCAAACTCAGGCTGCCTGTACACCTGTCCATTCCATATTTTTCACGACAATCTTGTGGCGCATGAAAAGGAAGCGAGCCTTCTTGGAAACGCCGTCAGCAAACGTCCCAGCCCGTGCTGGGATATGATGTATTCACTGCCCAAGGAAGAAGCCGCCGCGGTGTATCTGCAGGAAAGCTGGATTCGCCCAAACGACATTGCAAAATACGAGGGTTTTTTCAGCGAGGTAAAGCTTGCCACACGCATGCACTCCAACCCGAGGCGCGTAGTTGCGGCCTATGTGAGCGGCAGGTTTTACGGCAATATGTTCGACCTGACAGAGCCAAGCTACTCGATGCGTTTCGACAAAGAAATACT
>JAFPYA010000232.1 GCA_017412445.1 Clostridia bacterium | reverse complement strand
GGTAAGCATGTGGTCAAAAAAGCCCACGTTGCTGTTTATATCGCCTTTGCCGCTGCCGTCCAGATTCAGGCGGACGAATATGTCGGTTTCGTTTGTGACGCGGCTGATTTCAGCTGTTCTCATGCTTTTCCTCCAGGATTTCCGAAATATGCTTTACAAGCAGGTTCATCTGCCCCATCGTGCCCACCGTGATGCGGTTGTAGTCCTTTATGCGGGACTTTTCAAAGTGGCGGATCAGCACGCCGCGCTGCTTGAGCTTCTCATAAAGTTCCTGCCCGCCTATGTCCGGGTGCTTTGCGAAGAGGAAGTTGGCTTTTGAATTTGTGACCTCAAAGCCCAATTCTTCAAGCTTGAGCTTGCTTTCGGCGCGATTATCGCAGATGGTATTGAGGCAGTTGTAAAAATAGTCCTTATCCGCAAGGGCACCTATGCCCGCCGCCATGGTCATGCGGTTTATGTTGTAGGGGTTTGTGGAGTATCTCAATGTGTTCAGGTCGTTTATTAGTGGGTCGCAGCCCATGGCAAAGCCCAGCCTCGCGCCCGCCATGGAGCGGGATTTAGAGAACGTGCGCACCACGAGCAGATTGTCGTATTTGTCTATCAGGCTCACGCAGCTCTCAGCACCGAAGTCCACGTAGGCCTCGTCCACCACGACCACGTTGTCCTGATTCTGGGCGATTATGTACTCCACCTCGTCGCGGCTGAGTGCAAGCCCCGTGGGCGCGTTGGGATTTGCCAGAAACACCGTGCCGCCCGCCTTGGCAAATTTCTTTGGGTCTATGGTAAGATCCCCTTCAAGGGGGATGAGCCTGTAGTTCGTGCCGGTCAGCTCGGCAAACACCCGGTAAAAATCGTAGGTCACATCGGCGAACACCGCCGGATGCTTTTCGTCGCAGAACGCGAGAAAGGCAAAGTACAGCGCCTCGTCCGACCCGTTTGTGGCCAGCACCTGCGAGGGGGTAAGGTTGTAAGTATCGGCCAGCGCGCGCCTGAGTCCCGCGCATTCGGGATCGGGATACAGCTCCAGCTGCTTCATCTCGGTGTATGCCGCCTTAATGGCGTACGGTGAAGCGGCGAAGGGCGACTCGTTGGTGTTGAGCTTTACATACCCCGTCTTCTGGGGCTGCTCGCCGGGGGTGTATGGCGTAAGATTGTCGTACCTTTCAGAGAAAAACCGGCTCATCAAATGTCCTCCGTTCGGATTAACGCGCTGAGCGCGTGGGCCGTCAAGCCCTCCTTGCGTGCAAAGTATGCCACATCTTTGTTAAGTCGAGCCAATGCTTCCGTAGTAAAGTAAGTAAATTGAGTCTTTTTAACAAAATCGTCCACGGACAGCGGGCTTGAAAAGCGCGCCGTGCCTCCGGTAGGCAGCGTGTGGTTGGGACCCGCCATATAGTCGCCCAGCGCCTCGGGGCAGTTTCTGCCCATGAACACGCTACCCGCGTGGCGGATTTTGTCAAGATAGGCAAACGGCTCATCCACGCACATTTCGAGGTGCTCCGGCGCAAGGCGGTTTGCCACCTCGAATGCCTCAGGCAGGCTGTCGGTCACGATGATTTTGCCGTTGTTGTCTATCGAGGCGCGGGCGATCTCGGCGCGCTCAAGCGTCGGTATGCGCTTTTCGATTTCCGCCTGCACGGCTTTGGCGAGCTCTATAGAGTTTGTGACCAGCACCGCGCTCGCCATTTTGTCGTGCTCGGCCTGAGAAAGCAGATCCGCTGCCAGCACGTCGGGTCTGGATTTTTCGTCGGAGACTATCATTATTTCGCTTGGCCCCGCGATCATATCGATGGAGACCTGCCCGTAAACCTGCTTTTTGGCCTCCGCCACAAAGGCATTGCCTGGGCCCACGATCTTATCTACATTAGGTACGGATTCGGTGCCGTAGGCCAGCGCGGCTATTGCCTGCGCGCCGCCGATTTTATATATGCTGTCCACGCCCGCTATTTTAGCCGCCGCGAGTATTGAAGGGTTTACGCTGCCGTCCCTCGAAGGCGGGGTCACCATCACCAGCTGTTTTACGCCGGCGAGCTTTGCGGGTATGGAATCCATGAGCACGGTAGACGGGTACGCCGCGGTGCCGCCGGGCACATACAGCCCCACGCTGTCCATGGGTATCACCTTTTGCCCCATCACCACGCCGTCCTCGTCGTTAATCACAAAACTGTTTCTCACCTGACGTCTGTGAAAGGCGCGAATGTTCTCGGCCGCCCTGTTCAAAATGCGTATGAACTCAGGCTCAGTCTTGTTGAACGCCTCTTCTATTTCGCTTTTGCTGACCCTGAGGTCGCATAATTCGACCTTGTCAAAGCGCAGCGTGTATTCCTTAAGCGCCGCGTCTCCCCTCGCGCGGACGTTTTTGATTATGTCCGCTACAGTCGCAGAAACGTCGAAAGCGGCCTCCGTGCGGGCGAATATGCTCTTTTCGTCCACCTTGCCCATCTCAAATAGCTTTATCATTTGGATTCCTCTTTTCTTACTGAAAGTATGCCGTATGTCATTTCGTCTATGAATTTCTGCTTGAACTTGTACGCGGCCTTGTTTGCAATCAGGCGCGCGGAGAGCTGCGCTATGGTGGAAATGACTTCGAGGTGGTTTTCCCTGAGCGTCGTGCCCGTCTCAACTATATCGACTATGACGTCCGTGAGGCCGAGTATCGGCGCAATTTCTATAGAGCCGTTCAGATGGATTATGTCTATGTCTCTGCCGATGGAGGCGTAATAGCGGCGGGTGATGTTGGCAAACTTCGTAGCCACCCTGAGCGTGGTGGTTTCGTCGTCCTTAAAGCCCACGGGCGCGGCCACGGCCATGCGGCACTTGCCCGTGTTGAGGTCGGCCAGCTCGTAGACATCGGGAGAGTATTCGAGGATTATATCCTTGCCCGCCACGCCTATATCCGCCGCGCCGCGCTCAACGTATATCGAAACGTCCGAGGGCTTGACCCAAAAGTACCTTACGCCCTTTTCGGGATTTTCAAAGATGAGCTTGCGGGTGTCGGCAAGTATCTCCGGGCAGGGGTAGCCCGCCTTTTCAAACATGCCGTAGACCTTTTCGCCGAGCCTGCCCTTGGGCAATGCTATGTTCAGCATACGCTTCCTCCCTTCAGCTGTTCGAGTCTTTCCAGCCTGTCGAGATACACGGCAAAGCCTATGGCTCTCGAGCGTC
>JAFPYA010000231.1 GCA_017412445.1 Clostridia bacterium | reverse complement strand
TGAAGGTGCGCTCGAGCACCGCGCCGGTGATTATGTTCTTGATCTTGGTGCGGACAAACGCGGCACCCTTGCCGGGCTTGACGTGCTGGAAATCAACGATGGTCCAAATGCCGCCGTCCAGCTCCACTGTAATGCCTTTTTTGAAATCGCCTGCTGTTACCATTGGGTTTCCTCCTTTTTTTGTCCACCCTCCGCGCGGGAGGGGATGAGAAGCTAAAAATTATATCAAACAACCAGCAGTTGCTTTGAAACGGTGCAAACGTCCCTGTAGCCGTCCTGGGTCACAAACACGGTGTCCTCTATGCGGCAGCCGCCGAGGCCGGGCAGGTACACGCCGGGCTCGATGGTGATTACGTGGCCGGGCTCAAGCACCGTGTCACTGCGCCAGCTCACCGCGGGGCTTTCGTGTATGTTCAGACCCACGCCGTGACCCAGACTGTGGCCGAACGCGCCGGGATATATATCCTCGAGGTAGTTGCGCGCGATGGCGTCAAGGTCCTTGCAGACCATGCCGGGCTTTACGGCCTCAAGCGCGCTCATGTGGGCGGTGTAGACCGCGTCGTATATCTTTTTGAGGTCGTCGCTTATGTTGCCCACGGCGACAGTGCGCGTCATGTCGGCGCAGTAGCCCTTCCAGGTGGCGCCAAAGTCAAAGGTGAACAGCTCGCCGCTCTGAATTATTTTGTCGGAGGGCACCGCGTGAGGCAGAGAGCCGTTTGCGCCGCTGGCTACGATCGTGTCAAACGCGTTGCCTTCGCTGCCGCAAAGCGCCATCTCGTGCTCAAGTATCGCGCGGGCGTGCTTTTCGGTGATGCCGGGCTTAAGCTGGCCAAGCATGTTTTCAAACGCCTGACAGGTGATTGAGAGCGCCTTTGCGATATAGCCCAGCTCCTCCTCGCTCTTCACCACGCGCATTTTGCGGCATGTGTCGTCTATAGGGGAAAGCTTTACGCCCTCGAGCTTCTGGCTTAAGCGGTTATAGGCCTGCACGGTGAGCACGTTGTCCTCTATAAAGAGTTCGCTTATGCCCTCGTCAATAAGCACCTTTTTTACTATGTCGTCGCGGGTGAGGTTAGCCTGCACACAGCTCATTTCGGTTTCGGGCGCCTGACGCTGGCACTGCTCCACATAGCGGAAATCGGTGATTATCAGCGCCCTTGAGGGGGTTATAACGAGGCTTCCCTCGCCGGTAAAGCCGGTGAGATAGTATATGTTTTTTTCGTCCGTTATCAGCGCCGCGCCCTTGAAGCGCCGCCTGAATTCGTCAACCCGATACATCATATGCCTCCGAATTTACACTATACGAAGACATTATATCACATAGAAGCGCCGATGAACAGACGATTTTTAACATTTTTACAGGAAATTTTGTTTTATCTCGCTATCTCCCTTGCCACGTACACGCCGCTGGCGGAGGCGTGGCTGAGCGAGTGCGTAACGCCGCTGCCGTCGCCTATTATGTACAGCCCCTTGTGGCAGGTCTCGAGGTGGCTGTCCAACTCCACCTGCATGTTGTAGAACTTGACCTCTACGCCGTAGAGCAGCGTGTCGTCGTTGGCGGTGCCGGGCGCGATGCGGTCGAGGGCATATATCATTTCGATTATGCCGTCGAGTATGCGCTTGGGCAGAACAAGGCTCAGGTCGCCGGGGGTGGCCGAGAGCGTCGGGCGCACGGTGCCCTCCTCTATGCGCTTTACGGTGCTGCGCCGCCCGCGCACGAGGTCGCCGAAGCGCTGCACTATCGCCCCGCCACCCAGCATGTTGCTGAGCCTGACTATGCTTTCGCCGTAGCCGTTTGAGTCCTTGAAGGGCTCGGAAAAGTTCTTGCTGACCAAAAGCGCAAAGTTGGTGTTTTCGGTCTTTCTGTGCTCGTCCTCAAAGCTGTGGCCGTTTACGGTCACTATGCCGTGAGTGTTCTCGTTTACAACTATGCCGCGGGGGTTCATGCAGAAGGTGCGCACCTTGTCCTCGTACTTCTCGGTGCGGTAGACGATCTTGCTCTCGTAGAGCTCGTCGGTGATGTGTGAAAAAATCACCGCGGGCAGCTCCACGCGCACTCCCAGATCCACGCGGTTGCTCTTTGTGGGAATTTTGAGGCTTTCGCACACGCTCTCGAGCCACTTGCTGCCGCTGCGGCCCACCGAGACTATGCACTTTTCGCACTCGTAGACGTCCTCGCCGCAAAGGATCCTATAGCCTGTTTCGGTCTTTTCTATGTTTTCGGCCTGCGTGCGGAAGAAGAAGTCCACACTATCTTTGAGCCTGTCGTATATATTCTGAAGCACCACGTAGTTCAAATCCGTGCCCAGATGCCTTACCGAGGCCTCAAGCAGCGTCATTTTGTTCTGCATGCACAGCTTTTTGAAGCGGCTGCCCGCGGTGGAATACATCTGGGTGCCCTCGCCGCCGTTTTTCACGTTTATGCTGTCCACGTAGCGCATAAGCTCCAGCGCCACGTCGCGGCCTATATACTCGTGCAGCGTGCCGCCGAAATCGTTTGTGATGTTGTATTTGCCGTCCGAAAACGCGCCCGCGCCGCCAAAGCCGGTCATTATCGCGCACACGTCGCAGCCCACGCAGCTTTTAACCTTTTTGCCGTCTATGGGGCAGTGCCTCTTACCCAGCGGGTAGCCGGTCTCAAGCACCGCGACCCTGAGTGACGGCTTTTTCTCCATGAGCTCATAGGCCGCGAAAATGCCGCCCGGCCCCGCGCCAATTATCACAACGTCATAATTTTTATTCATCTTTTCCTCCGTATAGGGACATATCGCGCGCATCTTCCGTCTTCGCGCAACCCTCTTATTATACACCCCGAAGCGGCTTTGTACAACCGGAAGATTGTGAAATTATGGAGATAAAATCGGCCGCGCGGCGTTCTTTTGCCCGCGTATACAATAAAAAAGGATAGAAGGCACGCTTTATGCGCCTTCTATCGCTGTTTCGGGGCGGATAAGAATTTCAGGCATCAAAGCCGGGCTTGTCGGCGGTGCCCCTTTCGCCCGGAAATCTCCGCAGAGATTTCAGAAAAAACTGCTTTCCTGTTACATAACCATCGGAAGACGCCGTTCAGACTAAACCTCGTCCACCGAGCTGAAAACCTGACCGCTCAAAATGAATCTCCGATTCATTTTGAGCGAGGGCTTTACCCCATTATCTTTTTGTCTATCGCCGCGGCGGCCTTTTTGCCCGCGCCCATGGCGCTTATTACCGTGGCCGCGCCGGTCACGGCGTCGCCGCCCGCATAGACGTTTTCGCGGGTGGTCATGGCGTTTTCATCGATGATGATGCCGCCGTGGTCGTTTACGTCGAGACCCTTGGTGGTGTTTTTGATAAGGGGATTGGGGCTTGTGCCAATTGCGATGATCACCGTGTCAACGTCCAGTTCAAACTCGCTGCCGGGTATCGGCACGGGGCGGCGGCGACCCTTCGCGTCGGGCTCGCCCAGCTCCATCCTTATGCAGCGGATGCCGGTCACAAAGCCGTTTTTGGGGTCGCGGGGGTCGTCGGGGTTATTGTAGCCCAGTATCTCCACGGGGTTGTTGAGAAGCCTGAAGTCTATGCCCTCCTCCTGAGCGTGCTCCACTTCCTCGCGGCGGGCGGGCAGCTCCTGCATGGAGCGGCGGTAGACGATGTAGACCTTCTCCGCGCCCAGGCGCAGCGCCGTGCGCGCCGCGTCCATGGCGACGTTGCCTCCGCCGACCACGGCGACCCTGCCGCCCTTCATTATGGGCGTCACGGGTTCGGCGTTGTAGGCCTTCATGAGGTTCGAACGGGTCAAAAACTCGTTGGCGGAGTACACTCCCTTGAGCGATTCGCCCGGGATGTTCATAAAGTTCGGCAGCCCCGCGCCGCTGCCCACGTACACAGCCTCGTAGCCCATGTCGAACAATTCGTCTATGGTGAGGGTCTTGCCGATGACCACATTGGTCTGGATGTCCACGCCCAGCGCCTTCAGGCCCTCTACCTCTTTAGCCACGATGCGCTTTGGAAGCCTGAACTCGGGTATGCCGTATACCAGCACGCCGCCCACAGAGTGCAGCGCCTCAAACACGCTGACGGCGTAGCCCTTTTTGGCAAGGTCGCCCGCGCAGGTGAGGGAGGAGGGACCTGAGCCCACCACGGCCACCCTGTGCCCGTTGGGGGCGGGCTTTTCTGTCTCGACGGCGTCAGAAGCGTTGTGTGCGTCCGCAACGAAGCGCTCAAGGCGGCCTATGCCCACGCTCTCAAAGCGTATGCCCATGGTGCACTTG
>JAFPYA010000230.1 GCA_017412445.1 Clostridia bacterium | reverse complement strand
CGAAGGTGCGCTCGATCAAATCAGCATGCTGAGGCAAATGCTGGTAAATGGAATTCACGGCGAGATCAACATCGCGCTGAGCGACGTGTTCAACGGATGGGATCAGATATCCAGCGCCTACACGCAAACACACTTCATATTTGCCTCCCTGCCGGATCCATCACTGCCGGGAATCTGGCAAACCGCCGATCTGACCAGCACGAAGCAGTTTTTGCCGCTCAACTATCAGGATATGGCCTCCTTATACTCCTTAATCACCTCCGGCAACGCGGAAGCATGCATAGTGCTGCTCGACCAGTGTGCAGAAAGGATGAAGGACATGGATGTGGAGGTCGCCCGCCATATCTTCAACCAGATACGTGATCTTTTAGCGTATGTGCGTCTGGAAAATCCCGTACTGCTCAAGGATTTGTCGCTGGCCAAGTTTGATCCGAAGCAGGGGATTGCACCCCTGCAGGACAGCATAACGGAAATCTGTGCCCGCCTGTCCGTAGAGAAGGAGGACGCGCTGAAACGATACGCCGACAGCGTGCTCGAATATGTCAACGAGCACATCTACGACAAAAACCTGTATCTTCAGAATGCGGCGGATCATTTCGGCATCTCCGCGCCGACACTGCAAAAGCTGATGCGCATAGGCACACAGACCACCTTTGCCTCCTACATCGAGGAAAAGCGTTTATCGCACGCCTTCGATCTGCTTTTGGCTAATCACTCCGTAAGCGACGTCAGCAATGAATGCGGCTTTGCCAGCGTGAATACGTTCTATAAGGCATTTCGCAGAAAGTACGGCATTCCGCCGCAAAAAGCCTCCAAGGAGGTATAAAAACCGTCCGATCCAATTCCATAATACGTAACCGGATCGGGCGGCAAATTGTCATTTTTCCTCGTCGGACTTATCTTTGCGATAATGCAGTTGGCCGGGCGTGTCCTTAGGCTTTTTGGACGGCGCAAACCGTTCAATTTTGTGCTGTACTATAATTCTATCCGCTGAGTTCCGTCTTTTGTTACATAATGCTTCCTGACCCCGAGGATATCCATCCACTTTCGTGTCACGGCGGTGCCGTACATGCGAATACGGCCCATTCTGCGCAGTCTTTGAGCATCCTCAAGATACGGCGGGATCTCCGGCTCATTGTAGAGCCAGTCTGCACAGCACCACAGACACGCCTCCGGCATTATGGCGGCATAAACCTCCATTCCAACGTTCATGTGTCCGTGATGCGCCATCTGGCATATATCTGATTTGAGCAGATGCCGTGATTCCCTGAACAGCAGGTCTCCCGCATCCGGTTCCAGGTCGCCCAGGAACATGACTGTTTTGTTTGGCGTCGTCACTTTGAAGACAAGGGAGCTGTCATTGATAATATTCGCTGTAAGCCCCTCATGGTAACTGAACAGAAAGTCTATGTGTATTTCATCTATGTCCAGAGACTCACCCTGATGTTGACGATAGCCGCTATACGGCAATTGCGGTGGCGATGTTATGATGGCTAATGAAAGGATTTATTTGGAAATTCATTTTTTCGCATTGACAAAAGGGCGGGAGAGAGTTATAATAAAACTGTAGTTTAGCGTTAAACCTAACAAAAGTACAGAGGTGTGAACGAGGAGGTTGAACAATGAGTAAGCTTTCTAAGATGATTTCGCTGCTTCTGGCGATCTGCTTGCTGGCAGGCATTCCCTCTGCCCTCGCAGAAGAAGTGATCGACGCGAATCTGACCTGCACAATTACGCTTGGAAACTGGCCCTCAGATACGGCGCCTGCCGCTGAAAAGGAGCTTTTTGAAAGCTACAGAGCGAGAATGGCGAAGCAGTATCCCAACGTTACGCTGGTGCCTGACTACTACTCCTACACCCTGAGCAATTATGTGCCTATGGCCAAGGGTGGAACCGCTCCCAGCATCTTCCAGCCGCCGTTTACCGATCCGCAGCTGCTGATCAGCCAGAATCTGGTAGGCGATGTCACCGATGCGCTGGAGGAGTTTGGCGTGCTGGATCAATTCAGCCCCTCTTATATGGAGATGCTTTCCGACGAGAACGGCCGCATCTTCGGCCTGCCCCGCGACGGATACGTATTGGGCATGCATATCAACATACAGCTGTTCCGCGAAGCCGGGCTCATCGATGAGAACGGTCTGCCGCTCTACCCCAAGACCCTCGAGGAGCTGGCGGAGTACGGCAGGATCATACGCGAAGAGACGGGCAAAGCGGGCCTGGTCTTCCCTGCCAGCGAGACCTACGGCGGCTGGCTCTTTACGAACATTGCCTGGAATTTTGGCTGTGTCGGCGAGAGCGCTCTGGAATATCAGGACGCAGACGGCCGCTGGGTGTGCAATTTCACTTCTCCCGAATGCATCGCCGCAATGGAGTATATACGCGACCTGCGCTGGGAGTATGATATTCTGAACGTGGATGCCACCACCACCGACTGGGCGGGCGCACACTCACTTCTTGGCACGGGCGAAGCGGCAATGAACTTCGCCGCGGACGACTCCGTGGATCAGCCCACAGCCAACAAGGGTCTGCCGGTAGAGGATTTCGCGCTGATTCCCTTCCCCGCCGGTCCCGAAGGCCGTTATGCCCTGGCGGGCGGCACCTGCTATATGTTCGCGCCCGACATCAGCTACGAACAGTCCATCGCCCTGATGGCTTACCTCAAGATACTCGGCAAGCTGCCCTTCCTTGATGACGACATCATCGCGGGCATGCGCGCAGACTATGCCGCCAAGCGCGATCGCGGCGCACCCGTTCTGCCGGCTATCAGCGCATGGAACGACGAAGACTACAACGCCGCCAAGCAGGAGATCGTGGATGAATTCTGCAATGTGGACATGCGCCTGTACGCGGATTTCTTCGATTCGATCTCCGAAGGCACCATCACCCTCAAGGCCGAGGAACCCGTGTACGCCCAGCAGATGTACCGCGAGCTGACTTCGGTGATCCAGCGCGTGATCACTAAAGAGGACGCGGACGTCGAAAAGGCGCTGCGCAAGGCGGAAGCGTCCTTCCAGGAATATCTGGACGACGAAATCAACAACTATTGACGTGAAAGCACCGAAGAACATGCCGGTCATACGAAAACTGCCGGCATGTTTTTCTTGAAACGCATTTAGCCGGAGGTATTATTGATGGTCCAAAGCAAAAACAAGCTGAAAGGCCACGCTAAGCTGCGGGGCAATATTCAGTCCTGGCTGATCATGCTGCCGGGATTGCTGCTGATGACGTTTTTCGTATGGGAGCCGCTAATTGAAAGCATACAGATGAGCCTGTTTAAAACCCGCAACGTGGAGCTTGAAAGCTTTATAGGCCTTGACAACTTCATCAGCGTTATCGGCAAGGACGACTTTTTGCAGGCGCTGCTCAACACGTTTTCATACACGTTCTGGTCGCTCATCATAGGCTTCGTGCTGCCGATATTTCTGGCGATGATCATAGGGGAAACCACCCGCGGGAAGGGCTTTTTCAGAACGGCGGTATATCTTCCCAACATGCTGCCGGGACTGGCGGTGATAATCCTCTGGTCCGCGTTCTTTTCGGGCTCTGAGTCGGGCGTGCTGAATATAATACTGAAACGGCTGGGCCTGCCCGCACAGTCGTATCTGACAAACGCAAAGTGGGTCATTCCCATCATCATAGCGGTTGCAACCTGGAAGGGCGCGGGCGCGACGGCGCTGATTTATATGGCCGGCATGGCCAGCATAAGCCCTGAACTGTACGAGGCGGCCGCTATAGACGGCGCGTCTGTCTGGAAAAGGGTGATACACATAATGCTCCCCGCCATACGCAAGCTTGCGGGTACGCTGCTGATTCTGCAGATTATTTCGGTGTTCCAGATTATGTATGAGCCCATGGTTCTGACCAAGGGCGGGCCGGATAACGCCTCGCTTTCGCTGATGCAGCTGATGTGGCAGTACGCCTTCGGCGGCGCAATGAATTACGGCAAGGCTTCCGCAGTGGCCGTAATCGTGACGCTGATACTGCTTTTGATGACGGCGATATATTCCTAT
This sequence comes from Clostridia bacterium, assembly GCA_017412445.1. Lineage (GTDB taxonomy): Bacteria > Bacillota > Clostridia > Christensenellales > Aristaeellaceae > RUG14130. Next base: position 6,305 of record JAFPYA010000230.1, on the reverse strand, counting down.
TTCAATCGCAAAGAGTCCGATTGGGATTGAGAAAGGAGACGCGCAGATGAAAAAGATACAACATACCGGCGTAATCAGGGAATACGATCTGCATGCTGCCCCTGTAAAGGCGGGGTACGCGGGGATACTGTTCCTGTGCGGGCTTGTGGTGGTGGTTGCGGTATTCCCGCTGCTCTGGGTAACGCTTGCGGGCTTTAAGGATCTGAAGGAATTTTTGTCCAGCACGTCCATACTGCCGCGCTCCCTGAACCCCGAGCCCTTTGTAAGCACCTGGAAGCAGCTGGCGATTTCCAAAAACTATCTGAACTCGCTGATTTCAGTGGCAGGCAGCGTAATCAGCGCGCTTGTGTTTAACGGTCTGCTTGGCTACGGCATAGGGATACTCAAGCCCAAGGGACACGGCGCAGTGAAAAAGCTGATTATGCTCTCCCTGCTGATGCCGCCGACCATCAGCATCGTGCCGCTGTTCATGAACATTCAAAAGATACACCTCGGCAACTCGTTTTTGCCGCTCTGGCTCTCCTTTGGAGCGAACGCCATGTACGTGATACTGTTCGTGCAGTTTTTTGAGTCCCTGCCCGTCTCCATAATTGAGGCGAGCCGCATCGACGGAGCGAGCCGTCTGCAGGCGTTTTTCCGCATCGTGCTGCCCATGTCCAAGCCCATATGCGCGGTGGTGTCGATATTTGCAATCAACGCCGCGTGGTCGGATTTCCTGCTTCCTTATCTGGTGCTTCGCGGCGCGGACAAGCAGACCGTGATGGTAAGGCTGTTTGTATTCAGCACGGAGCAGACAGTAAACGCCGATGCCCTGATGCGCTCCGTGGTGTTTGCAATGCTCCCGCCCATCATACTGTTCTTCATTTTCCAAAAGCAGCTGACGGAAAATACCGTCTCTGTAGGCGTCAAAGGCTGATACGAATAAAGGAAGGCACAATATGGCAAAAATCGCTGATATCTATTTCAAGGTCGACCCCTGGAGGATCATCGAGAAGGGCTTTGATCCGGCGTATTCACGGGTCAGTGAATCCGTATTTTCCCTTGCCAACGAGACGATGGGCGTGCGCGGCAGCTTCGACGAGGGCGGATCCGTGGACAGCCTGAGGGGCGTGTATGTGAACGGGGTCTACGACATCGAGAACCTGAACAAATCCTACCGCGGGATCGTCGATCATACCCACTTTATGATACCTGCGGCAGACTGGCTGCGCACGAAAATTACTCTTGACGGCGAAGAGCTGGATTTGGGAAAGGCCGCCTTCAGGGACTTTGAGCGCACGCTCGATATGCGGGCAGGCACGCTCACGCGCTTTTTCGTGTGGAGAACCTCCACAGGCAAGGAGGTCCGCCTCACATTCCTGCGCTTTCTGGATATGATTCACCGCGAGCGCGCCTACCAGCGCGTTTCTATGGAGGCTTTGAACTTTACCGGGGAGATTGAATTTTCCTCCGGCCTGTCCTTCGATACCCGGCACGAGGGGTACAGAAAATGCTTCTGGACGGACACCAGAACGCAAGCGGCGTCCGACCGCGTGTCTATGCAGTCCCGCACGACGCTGTCGGGGCAGGAGCTCTTTGCGGCGTTTGCGCTTTCTGTATCGGGTGAAGCTTGCAGTATGTGCGGCGGGAAGACCGTAGACATAAAGACCTCCATACTGCTCAGGCAGGGGGAAGCCTGCCATGTGGACAAAAAAGCCGTGCTGCTGTTCAACGGGAAAAGCGGAGATGCCCTTTGGACGGACGGCGCCAACGCGCTCGATGCAAGCGAGAATGTTTCACTTGAAGACGCGTTGCAGGCGCAAAGAGAGTATTGGGATGCCTGGTGGGCGACCTCCGACATACAGATCGAAGCGTCCGGCGATGAGAACAGGGAAGCCGTGGCGGCGGAGCAGCAGGGCATCCGGTTCTGCAGCTTCCAGCTTGCCCAGACCTACAACGGCGGCAGCATGCGCCACAATATCGGCGCCAAGGGCATGACGGGGGAGGCGTACAACGGGCACGCCTTCTGGGACACGGAATCCTGCTGCCTGCCCTTCTACCTCTTTACCAATCCGCAGGCCGCGCGGGACCTGCTCCTGTTCCGCTACAACACGCTGCCCATGGCGCTTGAGCGCGCGGGTATGCTGGACTGCAAGGGTGCCTGCTACCCAATCGCGACGCTGAACGGTGAAGAGGGCTGTGCCCTGTGGCAGCACGCAAGTCTCCAGCTGCAGCCCAGCACCGCCGTGGCATACGGCATCTGGCATTACGTACACCTGACGCAGGACGACGCGTTTTTGTGGGAATACGGAGCGGAAATACTGCTTCAGATCGCCCGCTTCCTCTACAGCCGCGCGGCAAAGAGCAGCAAAAGCGGCAAATACGGCTTCTACGGCGTGATGGGTCCGGACGAATTCCATATGATGGTGAACAACAACGCCTATACCAACTATATGGGAAAACGCTCCCTCGCCTACGCGGCGGACACGCTGGAAAGGATGCGCACCCAGTGCCCGCAGGCCTATGCGGCGCTGATTGAAAAGACGGCCCTCGCGCCTGAGGAAATCGCCGCGTGGAGGGACATGGCGGACAATATGTACATTCCCTGCGGCGCAGACGGCCTTATCGAACAGCACGACGGATATTTCGACCTGCCCCATACCGAAATCAGCGACATTCCCGTAAGCGAGTTCCCGCTCTACGAGCACTGGTCATACGACAGAATCTACCGCACGGACATGATAAAACAGCCCGATGTGCTGATGATACTGTACCTGTACAATTCCTCCTTCAGCAGTGAAGAAAAACGCACCAACTATAACTTCTATCAGCCGCGCACTATCCATGAATCCTCCCTGTCCCCGGCGATCCATTCTATACTGGCGGCGGAGCTTGGCAATATGGACGACGCGGTGCGCTTCTTCGGCTACGCAACGCGCCTGGATCTTGACAACTACAACCGCAACACGCGGGAGGGACTGCACATCACCAGCATCGCGATGGCGTGGGCCAATATAGTGTACGGCTTTGCGGGACTGCGCAGCGACACGCAGACGCTGCTCTTTGCCCCGCGCCTGCCGGAGCGCTGGAAAAAGCTTTCCTTCTCGGTGCTGTACCGCGGGCGGGTTATCCGCGTCTGCATGGAAAGAGCAGGCACCCGCTTCACGCTGGCTCAGGGAGAAGCGCTGCCCGTGGATGTCTACGGCAGGCGCTATACGCTCACAGACGAGCTGTTCGTTTCCGCAATCTGAAAAGGAGGGCAGGTATGGACACCTGGCGACTGAAAAAAGAGGGCTTTGAGCTGTCCGAGGCGGCCCGCGACGGCAACCGCTTCCTGTGCGCTAACGGCTACATGGGCCTGCGCGGCACGGTTGAGGAGGCGGATAAAAGAGAGTTTCCGGCAATCACGCTGGCAAACGTTTACGATCGCTACAGGGATCGCTGGCGCGAGCCTGTCAACGCGCCAAGCTGCCTGTTCGTCCGCCTGAGCATGAACGGCCGCGCCCTGAGGCTGGCGGAAAAGCAGCCGAAGGGACACATTGCCGAGATAGACTACCGCCACGGCATATACCGCCGGGATACTGATTTCGGGCCGGTGAGGCTGCGCAGCGAGCGCTTCGTCTCGATGGCTCAGCATCACCTGCTGGCGGACAGACTGCGCCTTGACATCGCGGAGGACGGCGAGCTTGAGATACTGACGGGCATAAGCACCGATATCTGGGACATCAACGGCCCGCATCTGTTCGGCGCGGCCTTTACAAAGGGAGAAGCCCTCGGCTGCCTCGCGGTCACGGGAGAAAAAGGCATCTCTGTCGCCGCGGCACAATGCATCCAAAAAGACTTTGACGCCGAAGAAGCGTTCCGGCAGAAGGACGACTGCGTGATACGCGTGCTGCGGCGCAGGGTCAAAAGAGGCGAAACGCTGACGCTGTCCGTGTTCGCCGCGGTCTGTACGTCTCTGGATGGGGAAGCGCCGGACAGAACAGCCGAGAGCATCAGCATCGAAGCGAAGAGACAGGGGTTTGATGCCTGCCTCACAGCGCATAAGGCCGTCTGGGAGGATATTTGGGCGCGCTCGGAGGTGACAGTTGAGGGCGATGACGCCGCGGCGCAGGCGCTGCACGCCAGCCAGTATCACCTGAACTGCATCGCCCCGCGCCACGCCCACGCGCTGTCCATACCTGCGCGCGGGCTTTCCGGTCAGACCTACAAGGGCGCGATCTTCTGGGATTCGGAGATGTTCTTTTTCCCGATGTTCGTCTATACCCAGCCTGAAATCGCCAGATCCCTGCTCAGGTACCGCATCGAGACGCTGGGCGGGGCGCTTGCGAAGGCAAAGGAATACGGCTACCGGGGCGCATACTACGCCTGGGAAAGCCAGGAGGGCGGCGCTGAGGGCTGCACCAACTTCAATGTGGTGGACGTATTCACGCACCGCCCCGTGCGCACCTACTTCCGCGACAAGCAGATACACATCAGCGGGGACATCGCCTACGCGCTGCGCAAATACTACGAGATAACAGGCGACCGCTCGCTTTTGGAGGAGGGCGGCGCCCGCGTAATACTGGAATGCGCCCGCTTTTACCTAAGCCGCGCCAACTGCCGCCTCGATGCCGAAAGCGTGGAATACGCCGATGTCATCGGGCCGGACGAATACCATGAGCGCGTGAGCAACAACGCCTTTACCAATCAAATTGCGCGCTACTGCATGCTCAGCGCGCTGAAGCTGGAAGAGATCTTCCGCGACACCCCCGATGTCCTTCGGGCGATCAGGGACGAGCTGAAGTACGAAAACGACTGGGAATTGCTCAAAAAAGCCAGCGCCGCGATCCGAGAGCCTGTAAAGAGAGACGGCGTGACGGAACAGTTCGACGGTTATTTCGGCCTTGAGGACTGCTCTGTTGAGACGGTGCGCGGCCGCCTCGCCGACCCGCGCGAATACTGGGGCGGCGACCACGGCGTAGCCGGAACGACGCAGGTCATTAAGCAGGCGGACGTGATAGCGATGCTGGCGCTGTTCCCTGAGCTTTATGAGGATGGGGAAGTGGCCGCCAACTGGGCATACTACGAGCCCCGTACGGAGCACGGCTCCAGTCTTTCCGCGTGCATGTACGCGCTGACGGCCTGCCGCATAGGGCGGCTGAACGAAGCGTGGGAGCTGTTCATGCGCACCGCTTCCATTGATATTCTGGGCGGCGGAAAGGAATGGGCCGGCGAAATCTATATCGGGGGAACACACCCCGCGTCCAACGGCGGCGCATGGATGATAGCCGCGCTGGGCTTTGCGGGTCTTACGATGCGAAACGGCATTCCCGAGGTGCATCCGAACCTGCCCGCGCAATTGACGCACCTGCGTTTTCCCATCACCTCCGCAGGAAAGCGCTATATGGTGGACGTAAGCCGCGAGGGAGGCCGCATCGAGCCGCTGTAAGAGGCTTGTACGCGAATTTGACAAAAAAAGACCGGGGAGTGCGCATAAGCGCAACAGCCCCGGTTTATTAATGCTCAGCCACGCTTCCCCGTTCCACAAGGGAGACGGGCAGAATGATAGATTTGTTTTCGATGGGCTGGCGGCGCAATTGCTTAAGGATCATATCCGTGGCCAGAATACCCTTTCTGTCCGCGTCCTGATGGACGGTGGTAAGGCCCGGTATGGAAAGCTGGGACAGGTAGTTGTCGTCAAAGCCGACGATGGACTTGTCGCGGGGCACGTTTACGCCGGCCTCGTTCAGACCGGACAGTATACCCGCGGCGAGTATGTCCGCAGAGGCGAAAATGCCCGTGATTTCCGGCTTGTGCGCAAGCCGGCGGCCGGGCGCCTTGCCTTCCTGTACGGTGATTTCCTGAGTAAATACGAGCGAGGGGTCGAAGCTTACGCCGAACTCTCTGAGGGCGCGCTTATAGCCCTCCAGGCGCATTTCTATAACTCCGCCCGCACGTATCGTGGGAGAAGCGAAGGCGATTGTCCTGTGCCCCTTTTCAAGCAGACAGCGCGTTGCGATATAGCCGCCTTTCTCATCCTCGAGCCCTATGCAGCACACGTCAGGATCGTTCACATAGCTGTCGATAAGAACGAAGGGGATGCCAAGCTCCTTTACCGTATGGAAAAAATCGTCCTGAAACATGCCGGTTATTATCAGGCCGGAAAGATGCCAGCTGCGGCTAAGCGTAGCCAGCTCATTTGCCTCTTCCACGGCGCGTATCATAAGGTAGTAGCCTTCCTCACGAATTCGCTTTTCGATGCTGTCGACAAAGGCACTAAGAAAGGGATCACCTACTGTGCTGCCCGTGGTCTGGGGCGTCAGATGCGTGATTACGCCTATGAT
>JAFPYA010000229.1 GCA_017412445.1 Clostridia bacterium | reverse complement strand
GTGCTGGATCTTGGCTGCGGCTGGGGCGCTGTCGGCACGATACTTGGCAAGCGTTTTGAGGACGCTCGCATCACCATGAGCGACATAAACGAGCGTGCGCTTGATTTGAGCCGCAAAAACCTTGCGATGAACGGCGTAAAGAACGCGCGCGTGGTCTTTTCGGACGGCTTTGACAAAATTGAAGGCACGTTCGATTTCATAATCACAAACCCGCCCATTCGCGCGGGCAAGCAAGTGATCTACTCCATGTTTGACGAAGCTATAAAGCGGCTGAACACAAACGGCAAGCTTATATTGGTTATACGCAAGCAGCAGGGTGCGCTCAGCGCGCTTAAGCATCTGGAATACGCAAACGCCCGCATCATCAGCAAGTACAAGGGCTTTATGGTAATCTGCGCCGGAGGGAATGAAAATGAATAATTTACAGCTTGAAAAGGTAATAAAAAACATGCACGCCGAGGGCTTAAAGCAGATACTCGTCTGCGCGCCCAAGAGCATACAGTATCTCACGGGACGCTTCATCGCACCGGGCGAAAGGCTCGTGGCGCTTATAATCGACCAAAGCGGCAAGGCTCAGCTTATCGCAAATAAGCTCTTTGCCCAAACGCCGCTTGAGGGCGCGGAGCTGATCGAATACTCCGACACAGACGACAGCGCCGAGGTGCTGGCAAATTGCGTCAATTACGCTACGCTCGGCGTGGACAAAGAGTTCAAAAGCCGATTCCTTTTGCCGCTTATGGCGAAGCGCCCCGACATAAAAATGGTGCTGGGCTCAACGCCCGTTGAGCTTGCGCGCATGATAAAGACCGAGGATGAGCTTGAGAAGATGCGTTATTCTTCTTTGCTCAACGATAGAGCTATCGAGGAGACAATCATGTCTGTACGCGACGGTATGAGCGAACGCGAGCTGGCGGACAACTATGTAGCCGCGTCCAAGCGCATAGCCGAGGGCGAAAGCTTTGAATCTCTGGTGTGCTTTGGTAAAAATGCGGCCGAGCCGCACCATGAGACGGGCGACACGCGGCTCAAGCGCGGCGATGCGGTGATAATCGACGTCGGACTCATGTACCGGGACTATTGCTCGGATATGACCCGTACAGTCTTCTTTAGCGAAGCGAGCGAGGAGCAAAAGTACATTTATGAGCTGGTCAGGCAGGCAAACGCCGCGGGACGCGCCGCGGTAAGGCCGGGCGTAAAGCTCAAGGACGTGGACGCCGCCGCACGAAAGGTGATTTCGGACGCGGGCTACGGTCAATACTTTATCCACAGGACAGGCCACAATATAGGCCTTGAGGTACACGAATATCCCGATGTGAGCAGCACAAGTGAAATCGTCTGTCAGAAAGGCATGACCTTCAGCGTGGAACCCGGCATATACCTGCCCGGGCGCTTCGGCGTCAGAGTTGAGGATCTGGTAGAGGTTACAAACGATGGCTGTAACACCATGAACAAGCTTTCAAGAGAACTGAGAATTATATGATAAAGCTGGATTATTCCAAGGTCAAGGAGCTTCTGGGGCCGAATCTTTTGATGAGAAGCCTCAAACTCTACCACGAAGACAAGGTGGGCGATCTGAACGTCGAGCGCTACTCATGGGGCAGCGCAAACGTGGGCGCGTGGGTCGACAAGCGCCATTGCTCGGCGTATCTCAGCGATAAGGGCAGGAATATCGACTGCTATTGCTCCTGCCTTCAGTCGCGGGGCGGCATCTGCGTGCATTGCGGCGCCTTGCTCATCAAATACGCGGTCGAGTGCGGCTCGGACATGAATCCCATAATGGAGGCCCGAACCGACAGCATGCTCAAGGCCTACGAATACGACCGTGAAGAAAGCCCGGCTAACGGCATGGTTATAAGCCCCGTGCTTTCATACGAGCAGGGGCGAATGAGCGCTTCCTTCCGCGCAGGCAACGCGGGCGGCAAGAGCTACATGATTTTGGGTCTAAGGGAATTCGCCAAGCGCATGGAAACGCGTTCACAGTATACCTACGGCGAAAATGTGAGCTTTGTCCACGACATAAACGCGCTGGACGAGCGCTCAAAAGCGATTTGCCGCATGATATTGAACTACGTGCAGTGGCTTGAGGACATGCTGGAAAACAAAAGGCTTGACGTGCAGACGGCCTTTGGAGAGGTGCGCTCGATGCCGCTGAGCGGCGAAAGCTTCGACCGCATATTCGACCTTTATCTCGGCGAAAAGCTACCGCTGAAGGGCGGCGGCATGCGCTTGCTAACGGATAAGGAGCCTGTGACTCAGCTTAACGTGAGCCAGAGTGGCGGGGGAATAAGCATAACCGCAAACGGCACGGCAGTCACCTACGATTCGGGCGTATACGGCTACCTGTTTACGGATAAAACCATCTGTCGCGTGAGCAAGGAGTACGCCCGCGACATGCTGCCTCTGCTTACCAGCCTTAACGAGGGCGGAGAACTCACGCTTTCGCGCAAAAAGGCGGAGGAATTCTGCATGAGCGTGGTGCCGAGAATCGCCGCTCACACCGACTCAAGCGCGCTGGTGCTGCTTAAACCCTTTATGCCGGAGGAGCTCGAGGTCAGATACCTGCTCGACATGCCGGAGCGTAGCGTAATGACTTGCAGCCCCAACTTCAAATACGGCGGGAGGTATGTGGCCTGCGGCTCTGACAAAAACGCCTATCCCGACATACGCCGCAATTTCATAAAAGAGAGGGATGCGCTCGAAGTATTGAGCGAGTATTTTGATCCGCCCATGCAGGCGGGCGGCGTATATACCCTGACCGACGAGGAGATGATGTACGAGCTCATCAAGTCAAACGGCGACAGGCTCTCTCAATTCGGCGAGGTGTTCATAAGCGACCGCCTGAGGCGGCTTATGAGCGGCAAGACGCCCAAGCCCACCCTCAGGGCGCGCATATCGAAGGGCATGCTGGAGCTCAAGCTCGACACAGACGCGTTCCCTATAGAAGAGCTCGAGGAGCTGATGCGCTCGGTAAGAGAAAAACGCAAATACTACCGCCTTGAGGACGGAAGCTTTGTAAGCCTCGAAGGCGGCCAATTCTCCGCCTTCACGCAGACGGCTGACAGCC
>JAFPYA010000228.1 GCA_017412445.1 Clostridia bacterium | reverse complement strand
CCTGCAGCATCTCGACGTCCTCGGGATCGACCGCTTCGGGCTTAATCGTGAGGCTGACCAGCTGCTTTTTGCCGCTCACGGTCGCGGTGACCATGCCGCCGCCCGCGCTGGCCTCGTAGGTCGCCGCCTCGAGCTGCGCCTGCTTCTCGGTCATCTGCTGCTGAAGCTTCTGCGCCTTCATAGCCAGCTGCTGCATATTGCCCATGCCCATTCCGGGAAATCCGCCGTGCCTTGCCATTTGAAATACCTCCAAAGTTTGTTTGAAAATTATTATACTATTATCTCGGTTAAGAATAAAGCATTGTTGAATATTTTTAGGTTTATTCCGCCTGCGCCCCTTCCAAAAATCGGCGATTGATGGTATAATCTCGCAAAAAGGAGGTGCGTGCGGTGAGAATCATATTCGTGCGCCACGGCGAGCCCAACTACGAAAAGGACTGTCTTACCCCGCAGGGACATGTTGAGGCGCAGGCCGCCGCGGCCCGCCTTAAGGACGAAGGCATAGAGCAGCTCTTTTCCTCGCCTCAGGGCAGGGCGCTTGAGACCGCGAGGTACACGGCGCTCAAGCTCGGCAATATGAGAATCAACGTGCTGGATTTCATGCATGAAATCCACTGGGGCAGCATCGACGCAGAGCCGATTTTCTCAAACGGTCATCCCTGGGACGCCGCTGACGAGATGGTCAGGCGCGGCGAGGATCTGACCTCCCCCGGCTGGCGCGAAAGCGATCTGTTCAAACGCAACCGCGCCACCGTTTCTGCCGACTACGTGGCAAGTGAGTTTGACAAATTCATAGTAAAACTCGGCTACAGGCGCGAGGGTCTGTATTACCGCGAAATTACGGGCGCCGAAAACGCAAAGACCGTGGCGCTGTTTTCACACGGCGGCTCGTCCACGGCGGCGCTTTCGCACCTGATGAACCTGACGTTCCCCTACCTTTGCAGCCTTTTGCACATGCCCTTTACCGCCATATGCATACTGCGCTTCGACCACAGGGCGGGCAGCCTGTGCCTGCCGCATCTCGAGCTTGCGGGCGACGCAAGGCACACGCTGGGGCTTTAGGCCATTTCGCTTATTGCGCCATGCAGAAGCTGTATAGCCCTTGAGTAATCGTTTTCGGCGACGCCGATAATGAGGTTCAGCCTGCCCGCGCCCTGATTAATTGTGCTTATGTGTATGCCGCCCGCCTGCACCGCGCCAATCAGCTTCGCGCTTACGTCTGCGCTGTCGGCGGCGTTTTCTCCGACCACCGTTATCATCGACAGGTGGTCGATTATTTTGAGCGTGTCGGGGTCGAGCTCCCTTGCGATGTCGCGTATAATGTCGTCCTGACGCGGGCGCAGAAGCTCGCCGCGTATCACGATGGTGATGGTGTCGATACCGGTTAAGCACTGTTCAAAGGGCACCCTGTGCCGCTTGAATACATCCAGCAGCACCGCGGTAAAGCCCGCGCCGTCACTGACCATGCTCTTTTCAACCTGAAGTACGCTGAGCCCCTTTCTGCCGGCCACGCCCGTCACGGACAAGCGCCTGTGCTCCCTTGGCAGCTCGGGCACAATAAGCGTGCCCGCGTCCTCTGGGCGGTTGGTGTTTTTAATGTTTATGGGTATTCCCCTCTGGCTTACGGGCTTCACCGCGTCGGTATGAAGCACGCTTGCGCCCATATAGGAAAGTATTCTCAGTTCCCTGTAGCTCACGCTTTCCACGCACTTTGCCGAGGGCACTATCCGCGGGTCGGCGTCCATGAGGCCGCTCACGTCCGTCCAGTTCTCGTAAAGGTCGGCGGACACGGCCCTTGCCACGAGCGCTCCGGTCACGTCGCTGCCGCCGCGCGAAAAGGTCTTTATGCTGCCGTCCGGGTTTTTGCCGTAAAAGCCTGCTATCACCGCGCCGTCAAGCGGAGCTAACGTCTTTTCCATGAGGGCCTGCGTTTCGTCCTCGTCGAGCGCTCCGTTTTCGTCAAAGCAGACACACTTGGCCGGGTCGACGAAGGGTCTGCCGAGGTACGCCGCCATGAGCTTTGCCGAAAGGTATTCGCCGCGGCTCAGGGTGTAGTCCCTGTGAGGCATGGCCGTAAGGCAGGTGGCGATTATGTTGAACTCACTGTCGAAGTCCATATTCACGCCCAAATCGTCGGCGATTTCGGTGTAGCGCCTCTTGACCTTTTCAAGCAGCGTTTCAAAGTCGCCTCCGCTGAGCGCGAGGCTCAGGCAGTCCTCCAGCATATCGGTGACCTTTATGTCGCCGTCGCGGCGCTTGCCGGGCGCGGAAACAACTATAAAGCGCCTTGCCGGATTTGCTTCTATTATTGAGCGCACCTTTCTGAACTGCCCCGCGTCCGCCAGGGAGGTGCCGCCGAATTTGACCGCGTATATGCTCATAAATATCTCTTTTCTTAAATCATTCACACAAAATGCCAATATAGAGTATAGCATAAATCATACCCGCTTGCAAGCTTTTTTCTCTCTGTTTTGAAAGCGCATTCCTCTGTTAAATGTGCCTCTATACTTGTAAAAGACGGTGCTTTATGGTACAATCACAGTGACAAAGAATGTCCGCACAGAACCGTCAGGCAGGAGGTGCGACCGTGAAGCCTCAGGACGACACAGACTTCAAGCGTCAAAAGCGCGATAAGCCCGCACGCCCCAAGCGCGGCAGGAGCTTTGTTTCCCGCGTGGCAAAGATAGTCACAGGCTTCGTCATGGTGTCGCTCACCGCCACCGAGGCGATGATGTTTATAATATTCGGCCGCAGTGCCCTGCCCTCAACGGAGCCCTTCACATTGGGCGCGTGGGCAGGCAAATACGAGCTGGTCTGGCGGGAATTTGAGTTTCCCTCCGCGGGCAACAGGCTAAAGGGCTGGCTGATAAGCCCCAAAAATCCCCGCGCGCTGGTGGTGCTTGTGCACGGCATAAAGTCCTCGTCTGACGAGCTGAACCCCATAGCTCAGTATCTGGTCAGCGAGGATTACGCGGTCGTAAGCTTTGACGGCACGGCCTGCGGGCGCTCTCAGGGCACGCGCACCGTGGGGCTTCAGCAGCAAAGGTTCGATTTGAGGGCGCTGCTCAACTATATAGACAGCTGGGCGTTTTACGGTGATCTGCCTTTGATACTGATAGGTCACAGCGCCGGCGCTTACGGCGTGGCCTCGGAGCTCAGCCGCACGAGGGCGGCCGCCGCCGTGGTGGTGTCCGGCTTTGAATCGCCGCTTGGCACTATGCGTTACTGGGCGACGCACTACACCGGCCCCATAGGCAACGTGGAATACCCGTTTTTGTGGATAAGGGAACACGAGCTCAAGGGCGCGGACGCGGATACCTCGGCCACGGAATCCCTCACCCGCGCGGGCGTGCCGGTGATGGTGGTGCACGGCTCCGCCGACAGCGTGGTGCCCGAAGAGATAAGCATATACGAATACACGGGCGGAGGCAGCGCCCCGAACATAACGCGCGTGTACGTGGACACGCCCGGCCACAACGGCCACAGCGACATACTCGTAAACGAAAGCGAAACCAACTTTGATCTGCTCTGCGCCATATCGGATTTTCTCGACCCCATCGCTCCGAGGCCGGGCGCACTGCTGAAAGGATACTGATTTTTTGATGAATTACCGCAAGGTTCTGAAAAGCTCAATAAACGACCAACCGGGCATAGACGCGTTCGTAAAAGCCAAGCTTTCCCGGCTCGACAGGCAGGGCAACGACTTTTCAAGGCTGTTTGAACTGATGTTCAGCGAAGAAAACAACGTGATGCTCGAGTACTCCGAAGGCTTTCGCGTGCGCGAGGTGACCTACGGCGAGTGCAAAAAAAGCATACTCGAGCGCGCACAGAAGCTCGCCGCGCTTACGGGCGGCAGCGTTTGCGGCGACGTTATCGGCCTGTACATGGACAACGGGCGGGACTGGATAGAATGCTTCTGGGCGATAATACTGCCGGGCAAAAAGCCGCTGCTCATGAACCTCAGGCTCGACAATGCCTCGCTTGAAAACGCGCTCAGGGACACGGGCGCAAAATGCGTAATCGCCGCAAAAAACGACAGCGCGTTTGGCGTCAGGGTGCTTACGCCTGCCGACATAGACGCCTCCCACGCCTCGCTTCCGACAGGCAGGTGCGCGGGCGAAATACTGTTTATGTCCTCCGGCACCACCGACAGGCTCAAAATCTGCGCATACGACGCGGACTGCTTTGCGGCGATGATAGAGGACAGCTATCACATAATCAAGACCTGCCCGCGCGTCAAAAGGCATTATAAGGGTCGCATGAAGCTTCTTACCTTCCTGCCCTTTTATCACATATTCGGGCTGGTAGCCGTGTATCTGTGGTTTGCGTTTTTCTCGCGCACGTTCGTGCTGCTCGACAACATGCTGCCCGCTACGATACTAAACACCATCCGCCGCCACGAGGTGACGCACATCTTCGCCGTGCCTCTGCTTTGGAACAAAACCTACGAGCAGGCCATAGACACGATATACAAGCGCGGCGAAAAGACCCGCAGGCGCTTTGATACGGGCATGAAAATAATGAAGCGGCTGGAGGGGCTTCCGCCCGTGTACCGGCTGTTTTCACGGCTCCTGTTCGGCGAAATCCGCATGAACCTGTTTGGCAACAGCATCATCTTCATGATAAGCGGCGGCAGCGAGATAAAGAGCGAAGTGCTCTCTTTCTTTAACGCCATAGGCTATCATCTGGCAAACGGCTACGGCATGACCGAAATCGGCATAACCTCCGTGGAGCTTTCGCAAAAGCCGAAGCTGCTTAACAGCGGCTCTGTCGGCCAGCCCCTCACCTCCGCCGAATACAAGGTGGAGGACGGCCGCCTGTTCATGCGGGGGCGCACGAGGGCGAAAAGCATACTTTCTGGCGGCGAGTGGCACAAGCAGGACGGCGGCTGGTTTGACACGGGCGATCTGGCCGAATACAAAAACGGACGCTATTACATCCTGGGTCGCAGGGACGACCTCGTGATTTCTCCAAACGGCGAAAACCTGAACCCGCTGATGATAGAGGAGCGCCTTAAGGCGGACGGCATAAAGGAATTGTGCCTGACCAGCGTCAGGCAGGCGCAGGACGTAAAGCCCGTGCTCATAGCCCGCGCCGCTCTCCCGCTAAAGGACGGCGGGCTTGAAAAAGCAAAGGCCGCGCTTAAGGAAAGGCTCGCTCAGACGGGTCTTACGACGGCGGTGGGTCAGGTAGTGTTCGTGCGCGAGGCGCTGATGGGCGAGGATGACATAAAGCTCAACCGCCGCAAAATCGCCCGCAGATTTGAAAACGGAGAGTTTACTGTTTTGACAGGCGAGGAGAGCGAAAAGGAGCTCACCGGCAGGCTGGCTCAGGGCGTAAAGACGCTGTTTGCCGAGGCGCTGAACAAGCCCGCAAACGACATAGACTATACCGGCGATTTCTTTACCGACTACGGCGGCACCAGCCTCGACTACTTCGCAATGGTTATGAAGCTGCAGCAAAAGTACGCAGTCACCTTCCCCGCAAACGCGGGCTCGAGCCTGAGCACCGTAAGGGACATAAGCGAATTCATAAGCGAGCGGACGGAAAACTATGATTAACCTTATGCAGCTGTTCGTGCGCGCAACCGGGTATCTGCCGCAAAAGGCGGTATTTCGCACGAAGCTTCACTACGAGGACAGGCGCAGGCAGAGCCGCTATATCAAAGGCAGCGCCATAATAGTAAGCAACCACACCGCGGTGTACGATTACGCCCAGTTTCTGTTCGTGTTCATGAACCGCACGCTCAGGTATCAGATGGCCGAAATACTGTTTCAAAAGCAGCCGCTGGGCACGTTTTTAAAGCTCATGGGCGGCATACAGGTGGACCGCGGCTCCACGGAGCTGGGCTTCATGGCCGCCTCCGAGCAAATACTCAAAAAGGGCGGCGTGGTGGGCATTTTCCCTGAGGGCCGCCTGCCCAGGGAGGGCGAGGTGCCCCCGATAGACTTTAAGCCCGGCGCGGCGTTTCTGGCGATGGTCAGCGGCGCAAAGGTGATACCCGTTTACACAGACGGCAATTATTTCAACAAAAAGCGCGCGCACGTGGTCATAGGTGCACCCAT